>NZ_JBEXSI010000007.1:0-179136 GCF_040613515.1 Streptomyces sp. NPDC006261 | reverse complement strand
ACCCGGACCACCGGCGCCACCGGCACTGTGCCCGCGCACAGTGCCGGAGCCGTCCGGCTGGGAGCCCGCACCGCCCCGGCCGGGTCGCCGGACGCGCGTCTTCCGCCCCCGCTCGCACGGTCCTACCGTGCCGGTGTGACCTCATCGACGACCGTGCGCAGTCCGCTCCGGCTGTACGGCCGCAGCGGTGAACTCGCTATTCTGGAAGGCCTGCTGGCCCGGCTGTGGCAGGGCGACGGCGGCGCCCTCGTCCTGACGGCACCGCCCGGCCTCGGCCGCAGCGCGCTGCTGCGCGGAGCGGCCGCCGCCCACCGGGCCCGCGGCCCGGTGCTGTACGCCACCGCCGCCCCCGGTGAACGCGGCCTGCCCCACAGCGGCCTGCGCGCCCTGCTCTGCTCGGCGACTCTCACCCGGCCCACCCCGCAGTCGCTGCTCGCCCGGCTGCGGGAGCTGGGCGCCGACCGCCCGCTGCTGGTCTGCGCCGACGACGCCCACGCCTGGGACCCGGCCTCCCGGACCGCCCTCAGCTTCGCGGCCCGCGGGCTCGGCGCGGGCAGCCGGGTCGCCGTCCTGATCACCGCTGACGACGGCCCCGCCTTCGCGGGCCTGCCCGCACTCCGCCTCGGCCCACTGGACGACGACGCGGCGGCAGCGCTGCTGGACCGGCTCACCGGGGGTGGGGAGGGGGTTTCCGGCAGTGTGGAGGGACCTGGCCGTCGCGCGGGGGAGGGCCTTGCCCGTGGCGCCGGGCTTTCCGGCAGCGCAAAGGAGCCCGGCCGTCGCCCGCCAAGGCTTCCCGGCGTTACGGAGGGACTCGACCCGGTCGTCCGCGCCGAGCTCCTCCGGGAGGCGGCCGGCAACCCGAGCCTCCTCACCGGGCTCACCCGCCACCTCACCCCGGACCAGCTGGCCGGGCGCACTCCGCTGCCCTGTCCGCTGCCCGGCGCCGAGGGTGTGCTGGCCGCGCACGGGGACCGCCTCGACAGGCTCCCGGCGCGCACCCGGGCGCTGCTCCTGCTGGCCGCCGCCGCCCAGGAGCACGAGCCCGCCGGCGCGGGAGCGGACGCCCTGCTCCTGCTGCGCGCCGGCACCCGGACCGGGCTGCCCCGGGACTTCCTGGACGGCGTCCTGTTCGGCTCGGCCGCCACCGAGGGGTTCCTCCAACGGGCAGGCAGCCGGGTCCACTTCAGCCACCCGCTGGTCGCCCGCGCGGTCCTGCACCACGCGCCGCCCGCCCGCCGCCGCGCCACCCACGAGCTGCTCGCCACCCTGCTGGCGGAGACCGGCGACCGGGCCACCACGTCGGCGCCTCCCGACGACCGCCCCGCCCCACTCACCTCCCTCGTCCAGCTGGCCTGCGCCGCCCCTGCCCCGGACACCGCGCTCGCCGCCCGACTGGAGGCGGCCGCGACCGCCCCGTACCCGCACGCCGAACGCTCCTCGGCCCTCTCCCGCGCCGCCGCGCTCACCACCGACCCGCCCCTGCGCTCGGCCCGGTTCGCGGCGGCGGCCGAACAGGCGGCCCTCGCCGGAGACCCGGCCCGGGCCCGCGCCCTGCTGGCCCGTACGGGGGCAGCGGGGGAGGGGGCCACCGCACCCCGCCACGGCCTCGCCCCCTACGTCCACGGCATGCTCGCCCTGCGCACCGGCCCCGCCGCCGACGCCCACGAAGCCCTCCTGGCCGCAGCCGTCCTGCTCGGCCCGTACGACCGCCGACGGGCCCTCGACGCCCTCCTCGGTGCGGCCGAGGCGGCCTGGGTGACGGGGGACGCGCCCGGCTACCTGGAGGCCATGGGCCGCATCGACCCCACCCCGTACGACCGTGCGTTCGCCTCCTACCGGGCCGGGATGTGTGCGGTGCTCGCCGGACGGACGGGGGAAGGCCGTGACCTGCTCCGCCGGTGCCTGGACCCGGTGGATCCCGCCACCGACCCCGCCGCCCTCCTCCGTTCCGGGGTCGCCGCCCTCGTCCTCGGGGAGGTCGCCGCCGCCTGCCGGACCGGGGCACGGGCGCTCGCCGCCGTACGGACCAGAGGGCCGGACGCCCTGCTGCCGCAGGCCCTGGAGCACCTGGCCTACGCCGAGCTGCGGGCCGGGCTCCACGCCGGGGCCCGCGCCCACGCCCTGGAGGGGCTGTACGCCGCACGCCGTACCGGGCAGCCCAACAGCTCCGTCCACCTCCACGCCGTCCTGGCCCTCGCCGCGTCCGTGGAGGGGCCCGCCGAGGCCTGCGCCGCCCACTGTGACGCCGCACTCGCCGGGGCGGGACCGCACGGGCTCGCCCAGCCCGCGACCCTCGCCACCTGGGCCCGGGCGCGGGCCGATCTGGCCGCCGGGCGCTCCGAGGAGGCGGCAGCCCGGCTCGGCCCGCTGGTGCGCCCGGGGCCCCGGCAGGGCCACTTCGCCGCCCGGATGCTCGCCGTGCCCTGCTACGTCGAGGCCGCCGTCCTCGCGGGCCGGGGAGCCGAGGAGGCCGATGCACTCCAAGCCGCCGTGGCCGAGTTCACCGGCTGGACCGCCCGGACCGCCGACCCGCAGGCCCCCGCCCAACTGGCCCGCTGCCGCGCCCTGCTGGCGCCCACGGAGGAGGCCGACGCCCGGTACGCGGAGGCCCTCGCCCACCACGACCGGGCGGACGGCGACTTCGAACGGGCCCGCACCCAGCTCCTGTACGGCCAGTGGCTGCGCCGCCGCCGGCGTACCCGCGAGGCGCGCACCCCGCTGCGCGACGCCCTGGTGGCCTTCCAGCGGTGCTCGGCCCGCGCCTGGGCGGAGCGGGCGGCCGGCGAGTTGCGGGCGGCCGGGGAGCAGGGCCCGTCGGTGCGGTCCGCCGCGGACGGGGCGCTCTCCGCGCTCACCCCGCAGCAGCAGCGCATCGCCCGCTGCGTCGCCGAAGGGGCCACCAACCGCGAGGTCGCACTCCGGCTCTCGCTCAGCCCGCGCACGGTCGACCACCACCTCCGCAACGTCTTCGCCGCCCTCGGCATCCGCTCCCGCACCGAACTGGCCCGCCTGCTGGGCCCCCGGGCCGAAAACAGCGGGTGGTTGCAGGACCGTGATGACAAGTTCCGCGCAAACCCCTAGGTACCGACCGGGCGGTATGCCATTCTGCGGGCGTCAGGATCATTCGGCTGTGCTCGTGCCCTGCCGGGCCGGGTACTCCGAGCCGGCCGATCGCACAGCCGGCCGATTCCCGGTGGAGGCCGCCATGCCACAGGTCGTACGTTCGCGGATCGCGGTGCCGTCGCCGCACGGCACCCACCCCGCGACGCCGTTGCCCCAGCGCTTCCGTTCGTTGGCCGACCGCGAGTCCGTGGAGGTGCTGCACCGGGCCGCCCGGATCCTCGTCGCCTCGCTCCCGGCGCTCACGGACCGGCTGGTCGAGGCCCTGTACGAGCAGGAGCCCGGCTACCGGGCGGCCATCGACTCCGGCCGGGCCGAGGTCTGGCAGGAGGTCCACCACTCCCTGCGGCACAACGTCGGCTCGCTGATCCAGCCCCGGGAGTTCCGCGAGGCCGCCCACCGCACCTCCCGCTGGATCGGCGAAATCCGCGCCGGACAGGGCGTCCCGCTCGACGCCGTCCTGCACGCCTTCCGGTTGGGCGGGGCGATGGTCTGGCAGGACCTGGTGGACGAGACGGCCCGGCGCGAACCCGACGACGTACGGCTGCTCGTCCATGTCGCCGCCGATGTGTGGAACTTCGTCGACGAGCACTGCGGGATCGTCGCGGACGCCTACCGGCAGGCCGAACGCCGGCTGTCCTGGCGCCGCGAGAACCAGCAGCGGCTGATGGTCGCGGCGCTGCTCGACGGGACCGCCCGGATCGCGGACCTCTCCGAGGCGGCGGCCATGCTGGGACTGCCGGAACAGGGGCGGTACGCCGTGCTCGCGGTCGCCTCCGCCCCGCGCGGGCCGCAGCAGCCGGGGCCCGCCGCCGCCCGGCCCCCGCTGCCCCTGCCGGCCCCACTGCCGGGGGCACTCCCGGGCGCCGGGCCTCTCTGGCACACCGGTCCCGACGCCGAGTTCGCGATCCTGCCGCTCACCGGCGAGCCCGGCGAACTGCACACCATCGCCGCCGCGCTCGACGCCTCCGCCCACACCCCCGCCGGCACCCGGGCAGGCATCGGCTCCGCCGTCGAGGGCCTGGCCGCGCTCGGGGACGCCCGGCGGCTGGCGGAGACCGCCCTGCGCGCCTGTCCCTCCTCCGGGGGCACGGTCCTGCTGGACGAGCACCTCCCGGACGCCCTCGTCGTCTCCTCCCCGGCCCTCGGCTCCGCCCTCGCCGACCGGGTGCTCGGCCCGCTGGACCGGCTCGACCCCTCGGACCGGGACGTCATCCTGGAGACGCTCACGGCCTGGCTGGACACGGACGGCTCGGCGCAGCGGGCGGGCGCGCGGCTCTACTGCCACCGCAACACCGTCCTCAACCGGCTCCGCCGCTTCGAACAGCTCACGGGCCGCTGCCTGACCCGCCCCCGGGACGCCGTCGAGGTCTCCCTCGCCCTGGCGGCCCGGCGGCTGCTGGGAACGTAGAAGCCGCTACATCCCCAGCGCGGCCTGGTGCAGCCGGTCCACCGCTTCCTTCTCGCCCTCCACCTGGACGTCCGCCGCGTCCTGCCGGCCGAACGCGAACAGCAGCAGCTCCGAGGGCTCCCCGGTCACCGTCACCACCGGGGCGCCCTTGTGGGCCACCGCCGTCCGGCCGTCCGGCCGTCGCAGCACCAGCCCCACCGGGGACCTGCGCCCCAGCATCCGGGCGGTCTTCTCGGTGTGCGCCCAGAGCACATCGGCGAAGACCGGGTCCAGCTCGCGCCGCGACCAGTCCGGCTGGGCCCGGCGCACGTCCTCCGCGTGGATGAAGAACTCGGTGGTGTTCGCCGCTTCGTCGATCTGCTTGAGGGACATCGGCGAGAACCGGGGCGGGCCCGTACGGATCAGCTGGACCAGCTCCTCGTACGGCTTCGCCGCGAACTCCGCCTGCACCCGCTCCAGCCGGTTCTTCAGGGCGGCGATCAGCAGCCCGCCCGCCGCGTCGGCGCGGCGCTCACGGACCACCACGTGGGCGGCCAGATCACGGGTCTTCCAGCCCTCGCACAGGGTCAGTGCCTCGGGACCGGCCGCTTCCAACAGATCGGCGAGCAGAAGACGTTCACGCTTCGCATGGGTCGACATGCCCGCCAGCGTACGACCGTCACCCGGGGTCCGCCCAGTGGACGTCCGCCCGGAGACCGATCGCGACCACGGCACAATGGGCCCATGACCAGCAGCACTCCCGGCCCCACGCCGCCCGCCAGCAGCCTCGACCCCGCGATCGCCGCCCGCCTCCGGCGCGGCGCCGACGGTCTGGTCCCGGCCATCGCCCAGCAGTACGACACCGGCGAGGTGCTGATGCTCGGCTGGATGGACGACGAGGCGCTGCACCGCACCCTCACCACCGGCCGCTGCACCTACTGGTCGCGCAGCCGCCAGGAGTACTGGGTCAAGGGCGACACCTCCGGCCACATCCAGCGGGTGAAGTCCGTCGCCCTGGACTGCGACGCCGACACCGTCCTGGTCAAGGTCGACCAGACGGGCGCCGCCTGCCACACGGGCGACCGCACCTGCTTCGACGCCGACGTCCTCACCCTCCTCGACCAGTAAGGTCACCGGCCATGGACCTCGACACCTTCCGCAAGCTGGCCGTCGACCGGCGCGTCGTCCCCGTCAGCCGCCGACTCCTCGCGGACGGCGACACCCCGGTCGGCCTCTACCGCAAGCTCGCCGCCGAGCGCACCGGCACCTTCCTGCTGGAGTCCGCGGAGAACGGCCGTACCTGGTCGCGCTACTCCTTCATCGGCGTACGCAGCGACGCCACCCTCACCGCCCGCGACGGCGCGGCCCACTGGCTCGGCACCCCGCCCGTCGGCGTCCCGGTCGACGGCGACCCGCTGGAGACCCTGCGCGCCACCGTCGAGACCCTCCACACCCCCCGCGACCTGGTGAGCGACGCGGGCCTTCCCCCCTTCACCGGCGGCATGGTGGGCTACCTCGGCTACGACGTCGTCCGCCGCCTGGAGAAGATCGGCGAGCACGGCGGCGACGACCTGAAGCTCCCCGAGCTCACCATGCTCCTCACCTCGGACCTCGCCGTCCTCGACCACCAGAACGGCACCGTCCTGCTGATCGCCAACGCGATCAACCACAACGACCTCTCCACCGGCGTCGACGAGGCCTACACGGACGCCGTCGCCCGCCTGGACGCCATGGAGCAGGACCTGCGCCGCCCGGTCGAGAACGCCCCGGCCGTCCTTCCCCCGTCCGAGCTGCCCCCGTACACCGCCCTCTGGGGCGGCGAGGCCTACCAGGGGGCCGTCGAGGACATCAAGGAGCGCATCCGGGCGGGCGAGGCCTTCCAGGTCGTCCCCTCCCAGCGCTTCGAGACCCCCTGCACGGCGAGCGCCCTGGACGTCTACCGGGTACTGCGGGCCACCAACCCGTCCCCGTACATGTACCTCTTCCGCTTCGACGGGTTCGACGTCGTCGGCTCCAGCCCGGAGGCCCTCGTCAAGGTCGAGGACGGGCGGGCGATGGTCCATCCGATCGCCGGGACCCGGCACCGGGGCGCCACCCCGCAGGAGGACCAGGCGCTCGCCGAGGAGCTGCTGGCCGACCCCAAGGAGCGCGCCGAGCACCTGATGCTCGTCGACCTCGGACGCAACGACCTGGGCCGGGTCTGCGAACCGGGCAGCGTCGAGGTCGTCGACTTCATGTCGATCGAGCGGTACTCCCACGTGATGCACATCGTCTCCACCGTCACCGGCCGCGTCACCGAGGACCGCACCGCCTTCGACGTCCTCACCGCCTGCTTCCCCGCAGGCACCCTCTCCGGCGCCCCCAAGCCGCGCGCCATGCAGATCATCGAGGAGCTGGAGCCGAGCCGCCGGGGCCTGTACGGGGGCTGCGTCGGCTATCTCGACTTCGCCGGGGACTCCGACACCGCCATCGCCATCCGCACCGCCCTGCTGCGCGACGGCACCGCGTACGTGCAGGCCGGAGCCGGCGTCGTCGCCGACTCGGACCCGGTCGCGGAGGACAACGAGTGCCGCAACAAGGCGGCAGCGGTGCTGCGCGCCGTCCATACCGCCAACCGGCTCCGCGACCGCTGAGGCGGTAGGGGATAGTGGAACACGTGAGTGCTGTCCCCGTACCCCAGCCCCGTGCCCGAACCGCCGGCTCAGCCGCTGACTCCGCCCCGGCGCCCGACTCCGCAGGCAGCCGCCGGTCGCTCGCGGCCGGGCTGCTCCTGGGCGCGGCCGGTGCGACCGTCGTCCTCCTGGCCTCCGGCCAGGTCTGGGCCGAGGGGCGGGCGGCCACCGGCGGCGGCGCCCTGCCGCTGACCGCCGAGGGCCAGGACGTCACCGGCGCCCCGGCCGCCCTGGCGATCGTCGGCCTGGCCGCCCTCGTCGCCGTCTTCGCCGTCCGCGGCGCGGGCCGCCGCCTCGTCGCCGTCCTGCTCGCCCTCAGCGGCCTCGGGGCCGCGCTCAGCGCGTGGGCGGGTGCGACCGACAGCACGGCCCTCGACGAGGAGGCCGCCCGCACCACCGGTGACGCGGCGGCCACCATCGAAGCCCTCACCCACACCGCCTGGCCGTACGTCACCGCCGCCGGGGGCCTGCTGATCCTGGTCGCCGGGCTGCTCGCCCTGCGCTTCGGCAGCCGCTGGCCCACGATGTCGGGCCGCTACGAACGCGACGGCACTCCGCGCCCCCGCAAGGCGCCCCGCACCGCCCCGGACCCGGACCGGCCCGAGGAGCTGTGGAAGGCCCTGGACCGGGGCGAGGACCCGACGGGCTAGACACCCCCGAGGGGTGACCCCGCGCTCGCCTCCGGCGGCCCGTACGGGACAATGGAGGCGAGCCGTCCCCCGAGCGACAGCTGCAGCGATACCCACAGCGCAACATCAACAAGGAGCAACTCATGGCGGGCACGAGCCACGGACACACCCCGGCCGCCTGGACCGGTGTCATCATCTCCTTCATCGGCTTCTGCGTCGCAGGCGTCTTCATGGTCGCGGCCAACCCGCTCGGCTTCTGGGCCGGTATCGCCGTCATCTTCGCCGGTGGCATCGTCGGTTACGCGATGAAGCTGGCCGGTCTCGGCATGCCGAAGGAGTCCGCCGAGCTGGTGGAGGCCCGGACACGCGCCGGAGAGGCCCAGGCCTCCCACTGACACCCCGTCGGCCCTCTCACGCGGCCGACACGCAGCAAGGCGCAGCCCTCAGCGGGCTGCGCCTTTCCGTATGAGCGGGGACAATCACCGGGTGGACACCACCCCGACCCCCGCCACCGAGCCCCCGGACCCGGAAGCCGAGCCGCAGGGCGCCGGCCCCTGGAGCATGCCGCTGACCGTCTGCCCGACCCCGGACGTGGCCCGGCCCACTCCGCCCCCTCCGGCGCCTGAAGGCGCGCCCGGGGCAGTGGGGCCCCACCAGGCCCGGACGGGCTGGGCGGGGGCCACCCGCCGCCTCGCCACCCCGCTCGGCATCCTCGCCGCCGTCGCCGGCGCCTTCGCCTACGTCGGCACCGTCGATCCCAACGAGCCCGGCCACTACCCCGTCTGCCCGCTGCTCAAGCTGACCGGCGCGTTCTGCCCCGGCTGCGGCGGCCTGCGCAGCGCCCACGCCTTCGTCCACGGCGACCTCGGCGCCGCGTTCTCCGCCAACGCGGTCGCCACCACCGGTTACTTCCTCTTCGCCGTGGTCTGGGTCCTGTGGCTGGTCCGGGCCTGGCGCGGGCAGCCGCTGCGGATCGTCCTCGCCCCCGTCTGGTGGTGGGGCATCGGCGCCCTGCTCCTGATCTTCACCATCGTCCGGAATCTGCCGTTCGGCTCGGCCCTGGCGCCCTGAATGCCCAGGTAGTGGGACGCGGCGCGGCCTGATGCGGGCCCCGGGGCCTCCTGCGGATACCATCGGTGTGGCTGATCCTGTTCACCGTCAACCGTTCCGGAAGGGGGCCGCTCGCGTGAGTGTGCTCGACGAGATCATCGACGGCGTTCGCGCCGACCTCGCGGAGCGGCAGGTGCGCGTCAGCCTCGACGAGCTGAAGGAGCGCGCGGCCCGCGCTCCCCAGGCCAAGGACGGAGTCGCCGCCCTGCGCGGCGAGGGCGTCACCGTCATCTGCGAGGTCAAGCGCTCATCCCCGTCCAAGGGGGCCCTTGCCGCCATCGCGGACCCCGCCGCGCTCGCCGCGGACTACGAGGCGGGCGGCGCGTCCGTCATCTCGGTCCTCACCGAGCAGCGCCGCTTCGGCGGCTCGCTCGCCGACCTGGAGGCCGTCCGCGCCAAGGTCGACACCCCGATCCTGCGCAAGGACTTCATCGTCACCTCGTACCAGCTGTGGGAGGCCCGGGCCTACGGAGCCGACCTCGCCCTGCTGATCGTCGCCGCCCTCGACCAGGAGGCCCTGGTCTCCCTGATCGAGCGCGCCGAGTCGATCGGGCTCACCCCGATCGTCGAGGTGCACGACGAGGACGAGGCGGAGCGCGCCGTGGACGCCGGAGCGAAGATCATCGGCGTCAACGCGCGCAACCTCAAGGACCTCAAGGTCGACCGCTCCACCTTCGAGCGTGTCGCCCCCGAGATCCCCGACCACATCGTCAAGGTCGCCGAGTCCGGCGTCCGGGGCCCGCACGACCTGATCGCGTACGCCAACGCCGGCGCCGACGCCGTCCTGGTCGGCGAGTCCCTCGTCACCGGCCGCGACCCGCGCGCCGCCGTCGCCGATCTGGTCGCCGCGGGCGCCCACCCGGCGCTGCGCCACGGCCGCGGCTGACCGGGGACGACGAGACCATGACCGACCGTCCAGGCCCTGGCCCCGTCGGGGGCCGGGATCCGCACGCCCCGCTGGCGCGCGGGTGCAGGCCGCGAGGCTGCCGCGCCCCCGCCCGGCGCGTGCACGGACGGCGTGTGCGGTACGTGATCGGTGACGAGCCCGGCCAGGTGAACGGGATGCGATGGCGCCCGGGGTCCGCGCTGTAGCGAGCCCCGGCCGACGTACCGCGGTACCTCCACCCCCGTACGTACGACCGCACCACCCCGACCGCAGGCCGGTCCCGGTGGCGGCTCGCTCCTGAGGGGCACCCCGCGGATCATGACCGGGGTCACGACGCCTGGCACGGCACCTCGCGGCGTTGCCGAAACGTCCGAATCGCTCCGCGATGACGACGCTCCGGCGCCTGCGAGGCACCGCACCGGACGCCGCGCCCTTTCCGGCCCTGATCCGCCGGGCACCCCCTCCGCGCATACGGTGAACCCACCCGTTGCCATGCATGCCAAGGAGCACGTCGCATGACGTCCGAATTCTTCATTCCGGACCCCGAGGGTCTGATCCCCAGCGCCGAGGGTTACTTCGGCGCGTACGGCGGCAAGTTCATCCCTGAGGCGCTCGTCGCCGCCGTGGACGAGGTCGCCGTCGAGTACGACAAGGCCAAGTCCGACCCGGCCTTCGCCGCCGAGCTCAACGAGCTGATGGTCAACTACACCGGCCGGCCCAGCGCGCTGACCGAGGTCCCGCGCTTCGCCGAGCACGCGGGCGGCGCCCGGATCTTCCTCAAGCGCGAGGACCTGAACCACACTGGCTCGCACAAGATCAACAATGTGCTGGGCCAGGCGCTCCTCACCAAGCGCATGGGCAAGACCCGGGTCATCGCCGAGACCGGAGCGGGTCAGCACGGCGTCGCCACGGCGACCGCCTGCGCGCTCTTCGGCCTCGACTGCACCGTCTACATGGGCGAGATCGACACCGAGCGCCAGGCGCTCAACGTGGCCCGGATGCGGATGCTCGGCGCCGAGGTCGTCGCCGTGAAGTCCGGCTCGCGGACCCTGAAGGACGCCATCAACGAGGCGTTCCGTGACTGGGTCGCCAACGTGGACCGTACGCACTACCTCTTCGGTACGGTCGCGGGTCCGCACCCCTTCCCGGCGATGGTCCGCGACTTCCACCGGGTCATCGGTGTCGAGGCCCGCCGCCAGCTCCTGGAGCGGACCCACCGCCTCCCCGACGCGGCGGTCGCCTGCGTCGGCGGCGGCTCCAACGCCATCGGCCTCTTCCACGCCTTCATCCCGGACGACGGGGTCCGCCTGGTGGGCTGCGAGCCCGCCGGACGCGGCGTGGAGACCGGCGAGCACGCGGCGACCCTGACCGCGGGGGAGCCGGGCATCCTGCACGGTTCGCGCTCCTACGTCCTCCAGGACGACGAGGGCCAGATCACCGAGCCTTACTCCATCTCCGCCGGTCTGGACTACCCGGGCATCGGTCCGGAGCACTCCTACCTCAAGGACATCGGGCGCGGCGAGTACCGGGCGATCACCGACGACGCGGCCATGCAGGCCCTGCGTCTCCTCTCCCGCACCGAGGGCATCATCCCGGCCATCGAGAGCGCCCACGCGCTCGCCGGTGCGCTGGACCTCGGCAAGGAGCTCGGCAAGGACGGGCTCATCCTCATCAACCTGTCCGGCCGCGGCGACAAGGACATGGACACCGCCGCCCGCTACTTCGGGCTGTACGACACCGACGCAGCCGTCGAGGCGGACGCCGACAGCGACCGCGCCGAGATCGAGGGGGACGCCAAGTGAGCGGCAACATCGAGCTGTTGAGCACCACTCTCGCCGCCACCAAGGCGGAGGGCCGGGCGGCGCTCATCGCCTACCTCCCGGCCGGCTTCCCGACCGTCGACGGCGGCATCGAGGCGGTCAAGGCGGTCATCGCGGGCGGCGCCGACGTCGTGGAGATCGGACTTCCGCACAGCGACCCGGTCCTCGACGGACCGGTCATCCAGACCGCCGACGACATCGCCCTGCGCGGCGGGGTCAAGATCGCCGACGTGATGCGTACGGTCCGCGAGGCGTACGCGGCCACCGGGGTGCCGATCCTGGTCATGACGTACTGGAACCCCATCGACCGGTACGGCGTGGAGCGCTTCACCGCCGAGCTGGCCGAGGCGGGCGGAGCCGGGTGCATCCTGCCCGACCTGCCCGTCCAGGAGTCCGCGCTGTGGCGCGAGCACGCCGACAAGCACGGCCTCGCCACCGTGTTCGTCGTCGCCCCCAGCAGCCAGGACGCCCGCCTCGCCACCATCACGGCAGCGGGCAGCGGCTTCGTCTACGCCGCGTCCCTGATGGGCGTCACCGGCACCCGCGCCTCGGTCGGCGCCCAGGCCCGGGAGCTGGTGGGCCGCACCCGCGCCACCACCGATCTGCCGGTCTGTGTCGGCCTCGGCGTCTCCAACGCCGAGCAGGCCGCCGAGGTCGCCGGCTTCGCCGACGGCGTGATCGTCGGCTCGGCCTTCGTGAAGGCGATCCTGGACGCCCCCGACGAGGCCGCCGGTCTCGACGCCGTCCGCTCGCTGGCCGGGGAGCTGGCCCAGGGCGTTCGAAAGCGCTGACCCTCGAAGTCACCTGAACGGGTGGAATATGGACCGGGGAGGCGCGTACGTGCCTCCCCGGTTCGTTGCTGCGGGTGTGAGCGACAAGATTCCTGAGGGAAACCGAAGTGCGCGTGAGCGCCTGGCCCAGCAGCGCGAGCGGGACAAGGGCCGCGAGAAGCGCCGCCGTACGCTGATCGTCTCCTCCGCCGTGGTCGGCGTCCTGGCGCTGGCCGCCGTGGTCGGCCTGATCGCGGCCAACGTGGGCAAGGACGGCGGCGGCGACAGCGCCTCCGGCCCCGCCATCACCCCGTCCGGAGCGACCGGCGAGGACTCCCTGACCCTGCCGGTCGGCGCCTCCGACGCCCCGTCCACGCTCACGATCTGGGAGGACTTCCGCTGCCCGGTCTGCGCCCAGTTCGAGAACGCCTTCCGGGACACCATCACGGAGCTGGTGGAGGCGGGGCAGCTCAAGGTGGACTACCACCTGGCCACGATCATCGACGGGAACCTCGGCGGTAAGGGCTCGCTGCGCGCCGCCAACGCCGCCGCCTGCGCCCAGGACGTCGGCAAGTTCGCCCCTTACCACGACGTGCTCTTCCGCAACCAGCCCCCCGAGCCGGACGACGCCTTCGCCAAGAACAGCCGGCTGATCGAGCTGGCCGGCGAGGTCGAAGGGCTCGACACGCCGGGGTTCCGCACCTGTGTGGAGAGCGGCGAGCACGACAGCTGGGTCCAGAAGTCGGACACGGCGTTCCGCGAGGGCGGTTTCCAGGGCACCCCGACCGCGCTCCTCAACGGTGAGTCGATCTTCCCGAAGAAGGGCGACGAGCAGATCTCCGTGGAGAACCTGAAGAAGTGGGTCGCCGAGGCCAACAAGGGAAAGAAGCCCGGCACCGCCACCCCGTCCGCGCCCGCTTCCTGACGGGCGGGGGAGCACGCGGAGGGGCGGGCGGGACGGGCCCGTGACAGGGCCCTCGTTACGCAGACGTTGCCGGGTGGCTTGCCGTACCCACCGCCCGGCAAGGTAGCGTCGACCCCGTCATGAACCTTGCCTCCATTCCCAGCCCGTCGACCGGCGTGATCGAGCTCGGCCCGATCCCGCTCCGCGGCTACGCGTTCTGCATCATCATCGGTGTCTTCGTCGCCGTCTGGATCGGCAACAGGCGCTGGGTCGCCCGCGGCGGCAAAGCCGGCACCGTCGCCGACATCGCCGTCTGGGCCGTGCCCTTCGGCCTCGTCGGCGGCCGGCTCTACCACGTGATCACCGACTACCAGCTCTACTTCAGCGACGGCCAGAACTGGGTCGACGCCTTCAAGATCTGGGAGGGCGGCCTCGGCATCTGGGGAGCGGTCGCCCTCGGCGCGGTCGGTGCCTGGATCGCCTGCCGCCGGCGAGGCATCCCCCTGCCGGCCTGGGCGGATGCGCTGGCACCCGCCCTCGCCATCGCCCAGGCCATCGGCCGCTGGGGCAACTGGTTCAACCAGGAGCTGTACGGCAAGCCGACCGACCTCCCCTGGGCGCTGGAGATCAGCGAGGGCCCGAACCGGGTCGCCGGGACGTACCACCCGACCTTCCTCTACGAGTCGCTGTGGTGCATCGGCGTGGCGCTGCTGGTCATCTGGGCCGACCGCCGCTTCAAGCTCGGCCACGGACGGGCGTTCGCGCTGTACGTCGCGGCCTACTGTGCGGGGCGCGGCTGGATCGAGTACATGCGGGTCGACGAGGCCCACCACGTCCTCGGCCTGCGCCTGAACGTGTGGACCGCGATCGTGGTCTTCGTCCTCGCCGTCGCCTACATCGTGATCTCCGCGAAGCTCCGCCCGGGCCGCGAGGAGATCGTGGAGCCGGACAGGGACGCCGAGGCCGCCGCGAAGAAGGACGGCGCGGACGGCACCGACGCCCCCGAGGCCGACAGCGATCCGCTGGAAAAGGACGCGACGGCCAAGCAGGCGGCGGACACCGACGCCCCGTCCGAGGGCGCCGCCCCCGAGGCAGCCGACAAGAGCTGATCTCCCGCGTTCACCGCCTCCGATCGCCGGGCGGACCTGAGAAACCTCAGGACCGCCCGGCGATCGCCAGTGTGCGGCGCGCCGACGCCACCACGGCCGCGTCCACGAACCGCCCGTCCGGGAGCGCCAGCGCCCCGGCCTCCGCCGCCGACGCCGCGACGATCTCCTCCGCCTCCTCGATCTCCCCGGCCGTCGGCCGGAACGCCCGCTCGATCACCTCCAGCTGACGCGGATGGATCGCCGCCCGGCCCAGCAGTCCGAGCCCCCGCCCCCGTACGCACGAGTCCCGCAGCCCGTCCAGGTCCCGCACGTCCGGGAAGACCGACTGCGCGGGCGGCGGCAGCGCGGCCGCCCGGGCCGCCACCACGAGCCGGCTGCGCGACCAGTCCAGCCCGCAGTCCTTCCGTACGCCGAGATCGGCGCGGAGGTCCGCCTCGCCCAGCGCGACGCCCCGGACGGCGGGGTCGGCCGAGGCGATGGAGTACGCGTGCTCCAGGGCGAGCGCCGACTCCAGCAGCGGATAGAGCGGTACGCCGGGGGCCACCGCCGCCACATGGTGCACGGAGACCGCGTGGGTGATCTTGGGCAGCCGGAATCCGGAGAGCCCCGGCAGTCCCGTCAGCGCCCGGATGTCGTCCTCGCCGTGCACCCGGACATGGACCGGTACGGCGTCGGGGGAGACGGTCACCGGGTCGGCGAGGAGCTCGGCGGTGGCGGCGCGCGCGTACTCCTTGCGGTCGGGGGCGACCGCGTCCTCCAGGTCGACGATGACCACGTCCGCCCCGCAGCCGAGCGCCTTGGCCACCACCTCCTGCCGGTCTCCGGGGACGTACAGCCAGGTCAGCGGGGGCCGGCCGAGGGGTGGGGGCGGGCCCTCCGGCGCCGGCGGGCCCGGGATCGGCCGGCCGGTCACAGCGCCCCCTGGTCCCGCAGCGCCGCGATCCGGGTCTCCGAGAGGCCGAGCCCGGCCAGGATCTCCTCGGTGTCCGAGCCGTGCGGGCGGCCCGCCCAGCGGATGGCGCCCGGGGTCTCCGAGAGCCGGAAGAGGACGTTCTGCATCCGCAGCGGCCCCAGCTCCGGGTCGTCCACCTCGGTGAGGGTGCCCAGCGCCCGGTACTGCGGGTCCTCCATCACTTCCCGTACGTCATGGATCGGCGCCACGGCCGCCTCCGCCTTCTCGAAGCCGTTGAGCACCTCTTCGCGGCTGTGGCGGGAGATCCAGTGGCCGACGGCCTCGTCCAGTTCCTCGGTGTGGTCGGCCCGGGTGGTGCCCGCGCCGAACCACGGCTCCTCGATCAGCTCCGGGCGGCCGACCAGCCGCATCACCCGCTCGGCGACGGACTGGGCGGAGGTGGAGACCGCGACCCAGTGGCCGTCGGCGGTGCGGTAGGTGTTGCGCGGGGCGTTGTTGCGGGAGCGGTTGCCGGTGCGCGGCTGGACGTAACCGAGCTGGTCGTACCAGAGCGGCTGCGGACCCAGCACGGTCAGGATCGGCTCGATGATCGCCAGGTCCACCACCTGCCCCTCGCCCGTCTTCTCCCGCCCCGCGAGTGCGGCCATCACCGCGTAAGCCGTGGCCAGCGCCGCGATGGAGTCCGCCAGCCCGAACGGCGGCAGCGTCGGCGGCCCGTCCGGCTCCCCGGTGATCGCCGCGAACCCGCTCATCGCCTCGGCCAGCGTGCCGAACCCGGGCCGGTGCGCGTACGGGCCGAACTGGCCGAAGCCGGTGACCCGGGCCAGCACCAGGCGCGGGTTGACGGCGTGCAGCTCCTCGGGACCCAGCCCCCAGCGCTCCAGGGTCCCCGGCCGGAAGTTCTCGACGATCACGTCGGTCCCGGCGGCCAGTTGGAGGAAAACGTCCCGGCCACCCGGAGCGGACAGATCCAGCGTCAGGGTGCGCTTGTTGCGGCCGAGCAGCTTCCACCACAGGCCGATTCCGTCCTTGGCGGGCCCGTGCCCGCGCGAGGGATCCGGTTTACGGGGGTGCTCGACCTTGATCACATCGGCGCCGAAGTCCCCGAGCATGGTGGCGGCGAGCGGCCCGGCGAAGAGGGTGGCGAGGTCGATGACCTTCAGCCCGGTCAGGGGGCCTGCGTCGGTGGCGGTCGTACTCATACGGCATCGGCCTCGATCTCGCTCCGGTACGGCATGGACGTGGACGCGCCAGGCTTCTGGACGCAGAGCGCGGCGGCCGAGGAGGCGAAGGCCAGCGCCTTGGCGACCGGCCGCCCCTCCCCGAGCGCCACGGCCAGCGCTCCGACGAAGGTGTCCCCGGCCCCGGTCGTGTCGACGGCGGTCACCTCGGGCGCCGCGAAGAGCACGGGCTCGCCGGCTCGCGCCGCGTACAGCGCCCCCTTCGCGCCGAGCGTGATGATCACCTCGGGCACCTGCCGCAGCAGGATCTGCGCCGCCGCGTGCGGCTCGGTCTGCCCGGAGAGCTCGGCCGCCTCGTGCTCGTTGGGGATCAACAGGTCGATGTGGTCCCAGAGCTCATCGGGCAGCGGCTGTACGGGGGAGGGGGTGAGGATGGTCCGTACGCCCTGGGACCTGGCCGCGCGGGCGCCCTCCACGACGGCGGAGAGCGGGAGTTCGAGCTGCATCAGCAGCAGGTCGGCGGCGGCGATGGCCGCGATCTCGCCGGGGCCGAGCGCGGTGATGACGCCGTTCGCGCCGGGGATCACCACGATGGCGTTGGAGCCGGAGTCGTCCACCACGATGTGCGCGGTGCCGCTCGGGCCCTCGGCGGTGTGCAGGAGGTCGGTGTCGACCCCGGCGTGTTCGAGGCCGTCGCGCAACCGTGTGCCGTACACGTCGTCGCCGACCGCGCCGATCATCGTCACCTCCCCGCCCGCGCGGGCGGCGGCGACGGCCTGGTTGGCGCCCTTGCCGCCGGGGACCGTCCGGAACTCCCGGCCGGTGACGGTCTCCCCGCGTTCCGGCGCGCGGGCGGTGTAGGCGACGAGGTCCATGTTGGTGCTGCCGAGCACCGCGATACGGGTCATGGGCGCAGAGCCTCCTGGTGGGTCAGTGCGGCGAGGGTGTCGAAGCCGGTCCGGTCCAAGCCGGGTACGGAGGTGGCCAGGCGGTTCTTCAGGGGGGCCGTCCAGTGGCCGGGCAGGGCGGCCGGGGTGCCCGCGAGGAGTCCGGCGAGAGATCCTGCGGTGGCCCCGTTGGAGTCGGTGTCCCAGCCGCCGGAGACCGCGCAGCCGATCGACCGGGTGAAGTCGCCGTCGGCGTGGGTGAGGGCGGCAGCGAGCAGCGCGGCGTTCGGCAGCACGTGTACCCAGTGGTGGGTATCGGCGTACGCGGCGTGCAGCCGGTCCACCACCAGGTCGAACTCCCCTTCCGTACGCGCGGTTTCGATGCCGAGCCGGACCGCTTGGGCGTACCGCGAGTGCGGCGGCACGACCCGCAGCCCGGCGGCCAGGCAGCCGTGCACATCGCTCTCCCCGCCCGCCGCCACAGCGAGCGCGGCAGCTGTGAACATGGCGCCGTAGACCCCGTTGGCGGTGTGGGTGAGGACCGCGTCTCGGTGGGCCTGGGCGGCGGCTCCGGCCGGGTCGCCGGGGTGGATCCAGCCGTGCACGTCGGCCCGGATCAGGGCGCCGATCCACTCGCGGAACGGGTTGCGGAGGCGGGCCGTCTCCGGGGGTTCGACGCCCGCGAGGAGGTTGCCGTACGCGATGCGCTCGGCGGTGAAGGTGCGCCCGGCGGGCAGCGCGTCCAGCCAGAGCCGGGCCAGGTCGGCCGTGGTGAAGGAGCGCCCGTGCCGCTGGAGCAGCAGCAGGGTGAGCAGGGGGTGGTTCAGGTCGTCGTCCTCGGGCATGCCGTCGATGTTCTCGGCCAGCGAGGTGGGGGCCGAGCGGCGGTTCCAGGGGTGGGCGGCCAGCAGTTCGTCGGGCACGCCGCGCGCGGTGAACCAGGTGGCCAGGGGCCAGTTGCCGGTGGCGCGGGCGAGCGCGCGGATGCCGTCGAGGGGCAGCTTCTCGACCGGTTTCCCGAGCAGACAGCCCGCCGCCCGGCCGAGCCAGGCCGCGTGCAGCCGGTCCCGGCCGACGACGGGAGCGGGCCCGGGCGGTCCTGGCCAGTGCGGACAGGCGGCGATGATCGCGTCCAGGTCGGTGGGCTCGTCGGCGGCCAACGGTGAGTCCATCAGGGCGAGTTCGTCGAGGAGCTGTCCGGCCAGTTCACGCAGGCGCGGGGGTGCGGGCGGCTCGGAGGCGCCCGCGCGCTCCGGGGCGGGCGAGCCCCCGGCCGCGTACCACCGCTCCTCGAACTCCCGGGCGTCGCGGCCGTCCTGCGCGGCCTGCCGCAGCTCGTGCCCGATCAGGTCCTCGGGCTGCACCCAGGTGAGCCGGACGTTCACCGCGTACCGGCCAGCGCGGCGAACGCCTCTTCGTGGGAC
Source organism: Streptomyces sp. NPDC006261 (assembly GCF_040613515.1). Classification (NCBI taxonomy): domain Bacteria; kingdom Bacillati; phylum Actinomycetota; class Actinomycetes; order Kitasatosporales; family Streptomycetaceae; genus Streptomyces; species Streptomyces sp. NPDC006261. Next base: position 160,318 of record NZ_JBEXSI010000007.1, on the reverse strand, counting down.
CGGCGGCGCTCCACGTCCCGGGCGAAGACCTCGCGGGCCACCTGCGCTAGGGTCCGGGCCGGGGCGCGCAGATCCAGCCGGCTCGCCTGCGCCACCGTCTTTGCCCAGTCGGCCGGGACCTCGCCGCCCAGTGCGCCCGCGATCGCGCCGCTCATCGTGGCGATGGAGTCGCAGTCCCGCCCGTAGTTGACCGAACCGAGCACCGTACGCCGGTAGTCACCGCCTCCGACCAGCAGCATGCCCAAGGCGATGGGCAGTTCCTCGATGGCGTGCAGCCGGGAGGGCCGACGGGCGCCGAGCGAGGGGGAGCGGTAGTCGGGTCCGACGGTGTCGAACGGCTCGACCGCCGCCCGCAGCGGGGCGAGCGCGGCCTCGAAGTCGTCGTGCTGCGCGGCCACTTCACCAACCGCCTCGATCGCTGACCGGGTGCCGTCCTTCGCCACGGCGAGTGCGGCGTCGACCACCGAGCCGGGCGTGGCGTCCGGGCGGCACGCGGCGGCGACGGCGGCGGCGAAGACCCCCGCGGCCTCCCGCCCGTAGGAGGACTGGTGGGGCGCGGCGACCTCCAGGGCCTCGGCGTACGCGGCCTGAGGGTGGCCGGCGTTGACCAGGCCGACCGGGGCCATGTACATCGCGGCCCCGCAGTTGACGATGTTGCCCGCACCGGCCTCGCGCGGGTCGACGTGCCCGTAGTGCAGCCGGGCCACGATCCACTTCTCCGCCAGGAAGATCCGCTGGAGCGGCAGCGCCTCGGCCTCCAGCTCCGGGATCCAGCGGGGTGACAGGAGGTCCGGCACGAGGTGGTCGGCGACGGCGTACGCGTCGAGGTGGTCGCGGACGCGGTCGTAGACCCGGATCAGGGCGTGGGTCATCAGGGTGTCGTCGGTGACGTGCCCGTCGCCCTTGTGGTACGGGGCGACGGGGCGTGCGGTGCGCCAGTTCTCGCCGTGCCAGGGGCCGACGATCCCGGTCACCCGGCCGCCGTGGCGCTCGGCGATCTGCTCGGGGGTCCAGCCCTCGACCGGGCCGCCCAGGGCGTCACCGACGGCGGCGCCGACGAGGGCCCGGGCGATGCGGTCATCGAGGCCGGGAGGGGACTGAGGTGTCGAGGGGGCGGGGGCGGGCTCGGCTGCCGTGGCCGTTGTGGGCGTCATGCCGGAATTGTCCACCCGGGGTGGCCGGTTCCGTGGCTGCCAGCCGCCCGGCGAGTTCGACCAGATCCGTGCCCGCGAGCCGGGGCAGCGCACACCCCGCGAGGGTCCGGCACGCCTCGCGCCAGCCCGCCGGTACGGCGCTGACCGAGCCGATCGCCCCGGTCAGCGCCCCGGCCAGGGCCGGCGCGGAGTCCGCGACCCGGGAGAGGCAGGCGGCGGCCGGGATCGCCTGCGCGATCTCGCCCCGCGCGGCGGTGGTGAGCGCCAGGGCGACGGGCACGGTCTCGGCGGCCGCGATCCCGTAGCTGTAGACGTGGTCCACGATCTGGTGCTCGAGGACCGGGACCAGGGCGAACGCCCCGGCGGGCTCGTCCGCGAACTCCCGGGCGAGGCGGACCGCGTGCGCGGCGTTGCGGGCGATCTCCGTGCCGTCGGGGAGCTGGGCGAGGGCGGCGTCCACCACCGCGTCGACGTCCGCCCCGGCCAGCGCCATGGCGATCGCGGCGGCCATGGCCCGCGCGCCGTGCACCCCGTCGCCGTCCTGGGTGTAGCGGGCGTCGAACTCCGCGAGCGCCGCGGCCTCCTCCGGGTCACCCGGGTGGACGACGGCGAGCACGGCCGCCCGTACGCAGGCGGCGTCGTCGAAGTAGTGCGGGTTGTCGTGCCCGGTGGCGGGCGGCCGCAGCCCGGCGGCCAGGTTGCCGAGGCCGGCCCGTACCGAGATCCGGGCGCGCAGCGGGAGCACGGCCGCCTCCACCTCGGGGGCCCGGGCGCTCGCGGCGGCGACGGTCGCGGCCAGCGCGTTCCAGGCCCGGTCCACCGCGTCCCGCATCCGGCGGCCCGGGGAGAGCCCGTCCGCGTCGTCGGCCGCCGCCAGCACCGTGCGGGCGGCGAACGCGGCCCACTCGGCGTCGTCGGACGGCCCGAGCCGCAGCGGTTCGGGCGGCTGGTTGAGGGCGATGGGTACGGGGAGCGTGGTCGTGGCGTTCTGTTCGGCGAAGGTGTCCAGCTCGCGGGTGAGCCGCCGGGTCCATTCGGGCATCCGTGCCGCCCGGTGCCGCGCGGCGGGCCACCCGGCGGCGTCCCCGGCGGCGAGGCCGAGGAGCAGGCCTTCGATCCGGGCGCGGCGGGAGGCGGCGGTCCCCGTGGTGGCGGGCGGTTGCGCCGCCGTCTCTGTCGTCGTCATCGCCGGTCCTGCCGTACGGGCTCGAAGGATGCGGCCACGGACGCCATGTCCCGCACGCCGGAGGGTTCACGCCCGCCACCATGCCCCCGCACGGCCCCGGAATCCTCCAAGCCCTCCGCCTTCTCCGAGCCCTCCGGGGTCAGCAGGTCCGCGATGTCCAGCACGTGGTACCCCCGCATCAAGGGCAGGCAACTGCCCCGCACCGGCCCGATCGCCGCCGCCCACTCCGACGGGATCGCGCCCACCCCGTGCAGCGCCCCGGCCAGCGCCCCCGCGACCGCCGCCGTCGTATCCGCGTCGCGGCCCATGTTCACGGCCGTCAGCACTGCCGTCCGAAAGTCGCCGCGCGCCGCCGTGAACGCCCCGAACGCCAGGCCCACCGCCTCCGGCGCGAGGTCCGTCCACGGGTAGCCGCCGATCACCACCGCCGACCGCACCGCCCGCTCCATCGTGAGCCGGTCCGGGTACGGGCGCTGGGCCGCCGCCACCGCGCGGCGCAGCGAGCGGGCCGTCCAGGAGTCCATCGGGACCACCGACAGCGCGGCCGCGATCACCGAGGCGAGGCCCGCGCCGACCATGGCCGCCGCCACCCCGGCCGCCACCGCCTGGCCCCCGTAGATCCCCTCGCCCTCGTGGCTCACCCGGCCGTCGACCGCCACCAGCCGGGCCGCCTCGGCGGGGTGCCCGGCCGCGAACACCCCGAAGGGGGCCGCCCGCATCGCGAGGCCGTCGCTCCAGGCGTGCCGGTGCTGGGCGGAGATCGGTGCCGCGAGGCCCCGGCGCAGGTTCTCCAGGGTGCCGCGCTCGCTGAACCCGGCGCCCCGGAACGGCCCCTCGTCCAGATCGGCGATCCAGTGGTGCCAGGCCCGCTCCACGTGGGAGACGGTGAGCGCGGAGCCGTGCCGGGCCAGCAGCAGCCCGGAGAAGATCGCGTACTCGGTGTCGTCGGTGCCCGCCGGGTCATCGCTCACGAACCCCTCGATCCGCCCCCAGCGGCGGCGGATCTCCGAGGGCCGCAGATTCTCCGCCGGCGCGCCGAGCGCGTCCCCGACCGCCAGACCCAGCAGCGCACCCCTGGCCCGTTCCTTGCCGACGGCCGTGTCCATGGCGTCACCTTTCGCTCGTCGGGCGAGTCCGAGTCCGGGCCCTGTCCGCATCTGTGCCACGCGGAGCACGTCCGGAGGCCGGACGGCGGCAGAAAGGGGCCACTCGGATGACACCCCGGAACAGCTGAGGCTGACCTTCCTTCGCAGGTCAGAGGGGTGGTAAGCCAGGCCTGCCTTGCTGGCGGAGGTCGCCCGTCCGGCGTACCTTGGACTTTGTCGAAAGTTATACGGATACCGCCTGGTGGGGCTCACGCGGCCCGCCGGGGGAGCAGGGGAGACGCAGACCGTGGCCATCATCGAGACCGACGCCGTCCTGCACGAGGCGCACCGGGACAACCACACCCACCGGGATGTGAACGGCGGCTGGCTGCGCCCCGCCGTCTTCGGTGCCATGGACGGTCTGGTCTCCAATTTCGCCCTGATGGCCGGTGTCGCGGGCGGTGCGGTCTCCCAGCAGACCATCGTGATCACGGGGCTCGCGGGACTGGCCGCCGGTGCGTTCTCCATGGCGGCCGGTGAGTACACCTCCGTCGCCTCCCAGCGCGACCTGGTCGAGGCCGAGCTGGCCGTCGAGCGCCGGGAGCTGCGTAAACACCCCGAGGACGAGATGGCCGAGCTCGCCGCGCTCTACGAGGCCCGGGGGGTCGACGCCCCGCTGGCCGGCGAGGTGGCCCGGCAGCTCTCGCGCGACCCGGAGCAGGCGCTGGAGATCCACGCCCGCGAGGAGCTCGGTATCGACCCGAACGACCTGCCCTCTCCGCTCGTGGCCGCCGTCTCCTCCTTCGGCGCCTTCGCGCTCGGAGCCCTCCTGCCCGTCCTGCCCTACCTGCTCGGGGCGAGCGGCCTGTGGCCCTCGGTGATCCTCGCCCTGCTCGGCCTCTTCGGCTGCGGCGCGGTGGTGGCCCGGGTGACGGCCCGCAGCTGGTGGTTCAGCGGGCTGCGGCAGCTCTCCCTCGGTGGTGCGGCGGCGGCACTGACGTACGGACTCGGCACCCTGTTCGGTGTGGCCGTCGGCTGACGCGAGGCGAGGATCGGCCGACGGACGGCGTGACGGGAGCGCCCGAACGGCGCAACCGTGCGGCAACCCGTGTGACGTACGTCTTGGCACCGCCCCCTGGGCGGAACGGGCCTGGCGGCCGTAAAATGAGACTCTATGCAGGGCTACACATAAGTAGCCGTTACTCGGTGGTTTCGATTCCTTTGCCACCGGGCATGAGCCGTAGGCACCGCAGGCAACGACGCCTGCTCTCTGCGGGTCCCCGGGCGCCGATCGTTCCGACTGCGACCCACCCCCTGGTCAGCCGGTCACCTCTGGTCACCCAGTCACTTCCGGTCACCACGGTGTCCGCATGTTGGAACAAGCCTTCCGCTTCTTGAGAAGCGCCCCATCATGTAACCTGCACGAAATTTCGCAGAGGGCCAACGTCGTCCCTCGGCACCGCAAATGCCACGACGACGACGGGAGAGCCGATGCGTATCGACGCCTGGTCGCCCATGGACGGTCGCCCCGCCCAGCAGGGGATGTACGACCCCCGTAACGAGCACGACGCCTGTGGCGTCGGGTTCGTGGCCACTCTGACCGGTGTGGCCAGCCATGAGCTGGTCGAGCAGGCGCTGACCGTACTGCGCAACCTCGAGCACCGCGGCGCCACCGGCTCCGAGCCCGACTCCGGCGACGGTGCCGGCATCCTGTGCCAGGTCCCCGACGCGTTCCTCCGCGCCGAGACCCCTTTCGAGCTCCCCGAGGCCGGCGCCTACGCCGTGGGCATCGCCTTCCTCCCCGCCGACGGCTCCACCGAGGCCGTCCGCACCATCGAGGAGATCGCCACGCAGGAGGGCCTGACGGTCCTCGGCTGGCGCGACGTCCCGGTCGCCCCCGCACTCCTCGGCAACGGCGCCCGCGCCACCATGCCCACGTTCCGCCAGGTCTTCGTGGCCGACGGCGAGTCCACCGGCATCGTCCTGGACCGCAAGGCGTTCGTCCTGCGCAAGCGTGCCGAGCGTGAGGCCGGGGTGTACTTCCCCTCGCTCTCCGCCCGCACCATCGTCTACAAGGGCATGCTCACCACCGGGCAGCTGGAGCCGTTCTTCCCGGACCTCTCCGACCGCCGCTTCGCCTCCACGGTCGCGCTGGTCCACTCCCGCTTCTCGACCAACACCTTCCCGAGCTGGCCGCTGGCCCACCCGTACCGCTTCGTCGCGCACAACGGCGAGATCAACACGGTCAAGGGCAACCGCAACTGGATGAAGGCCCGCGAGTCCCAGCTCGCCTCCAGCCTCTTCGGCTCCGAGCAGCTGGACCGGATCTTCCCCGTCTGCACCCCGGACGCCTCCGACTCCGCCTCCTTCGACGAGGTCCTGGAGCTGCTCCACCTCGGCGGGCGCTCGCTGCCGCACTCGGTGCTGATGATGGTCCCCGAGGCGTGGGAGAACCACGACTCCATGGACCCGGCCCGGCGCGCGTTCTACCAGTACCACGCCACGATGATGGAGCCCTGGGACGGGCCGGCCTGCGTCACCTTCACCGACGGCGTCCAGGTCGGCGCGGTCCTCGACCGCAACGGTCTGCGCCCCGGCCGATACTGGGTCACCGACGACGGCCTCGTCGTGCTCTCCTCCGAGGTCGGCGTCCTGGACATCGACCCGGCGAAGGTCGTCCGCAAGGGCCGCCTCCAGCCCGGCAAGATGTTCCTCGTCGACACCGCCGAGCACCGCATCATCGAGGACGACGAGATCAAGGCGTCCCTCGCCGCCGAGCAGCCGTACCAGGAGTGGCTGCGGACCGGCGAGATCGAGCTGAGCGACCTGCCCGAGCGCGAGCACATCGTGCACACCCACGCCTCGGTCACCCGTCGCCAGCAGACCTTCGGCTACACCGAGGAAGAGCTCCGCGTCATCCTCGCCCCGATGGCCCGCACCGCCGGTGAGCCGCTCGGCTCCATGGGCACCGACTCGCCGATCGCCGCGCTCTCCGAGCGCCCCCGGCTGCTCTTCGACTACTTCACCCAGCTCTTCGCCCAGGTCACCAACCCGCCGCTGGACGCCATCCGCGAGGAGCTCGTCACCTCGCTGCGCTCCTCGCTCGGCCCCCAGGGCAACATCCTGGAGCCGACCGCCGCGGCCTGTCGCAGCGTCACGCTGCCCTTCCCGGTGATCGACAACGACGAGCTCGCCAAGCTGATACACATCAACGCCGACGGCGACATGCCGGGCATGAAGGCCGCCACCCTCGCCGGTCTCTACCGGGTCGGCGGCGGCGGCGACGCCCTGGCCGCCCGGATCGAGGAGATCTGCACCGAGGTCGACGCCGCCATAGAGGACGGTGCCCGCCTCATCGTCCTCTCCGACCGGCACTCCGACGCCGAGCACGCCCCGATCCCCTCGCTGCTGCTCACCTCCGCCGTCCACCACCACCTCATCCGCACCAAGCAGCGCACCCAGGTGGGCCTGCTGGTCGAGGCCGGGGACGTCCGCGAGGTCCACCACGTCGCCCTGCTCATCGGTTACGGCGCCGCCGCGGTCAACCCGTACCTCGCGATGGAGTCCGTCGAGGACCTGGTCCGCGCCGGCACGTTCATCGAGAACATCGAGGCCGAGCAGGCCATCCGGAACCTGATCTACGCGCTCGGCAAGGGCGTCCTCAAGGTCATGTCCAAGATGGGCATCTCCACCGTCGCCTCCTACCGCGGCGCCCAGGTCTTCGAGGCCGTCGGCCTGGACGAGGCCTTCGTCGCGACGTACTTCAACGGCACCGCCACCAAGATCGGCGGCGCCGGCCTGGACGTCGTCGCCAAGGAGGTCGCCGCCCGGCACACCAAGGCGTACCCCGCCTCCGGCATCGCGGCCTCGCACCGCGCGCTGGAGATCGGCGGCGAGTACCAGTGGCGTCGGGAGGGAGAGCCGCACCTGTTCGACCCGGAGACGGTCTTCCGCCTCCAGCACGCCACCCGCAACCGGCGCTACGACATCTTCAAGCAGTACACGGACCGGGTGAACGAGCAGTCCGAGCGCCTCATGACGCTCCGCGGCCTCTTCGGCTTCGACTCCGGCCGCGAGCCGATTCCCATCGACGAGGTCGAGCCCGCCTCCGAGATCGTCAAGCGGTTCTCCACCGGCGCCATGTCGTACGGCTCCATCTCCCGTGAGGCGCACGAGACGCTCGCCATCGCGATGAACCAGCTCGGCGGCAAGTCCAACACCGGCGAGGGCGGCGAGGACGCCGACCGCCTCTACGACCCGGCGCGCCGCTCGTCCATCAAGCAGGTCGCCTCCGGCCGCTTCGGTGTGACCAGCGAGTACCTGGTCAACGCGGACGACATCCAGATCAAGATGGCGCAGGGCGCCAAGCCCGGCGAGGGCGGCCAGCTGCCCGGCCACAAGGTCTACCCGTGGGTCGCCAAGACGCGTCACTCGACGCCCGGCGTCGGCCTCATCTCGCCGCCGCCGCATCACGACATCTACTCCATCGAAGACCTCGCCCAGCTGATCCACGACCTGAAGAACGCGAACCCGCAGGCGCGGATCCACGTGAAGCTGGTCTCCGAGGTCGGCGTCGGCACGGTCGCCGCCGGAGTCTCCAAGGCGCACGCGGACGTCGTCCTCATCTCCGGCCACGACGGCGGAACGGGCGCCTCCCCGCTCACCTCCCTCAAGCACGCGGGCGGCCCCTGGGAGCTCGGCCTCGCCGAGACCCAGCAGACCCTGCTGCTCAACGGCCTGCGCGACCGCATCGTCGTGCAGACCGACGGCCAGCTCAAGACCGGCCGCGACGTCGTCATCGCCGCACTGCTGGGCGCCGAGGAGTTCGGATTCGCGACCGCGCCGCTCGTCGTCTCCGGCTGCGTCATGATGCGCGTCTGCCACCTGGACACCTGCCCGGTCGGCATCGCCACCCAGAACCCGGTCCTCCGCGACCGGTTCTCCGGCAAGGCCGAGTACGTCGTCAACTTCTTCGAGTTCATCGCCGAAGAGGTCCGCGAGATCCTCGCCGAGCTGGGCTTCCGCACCATCGAGGAGGCCGTCGGCCACGCCGAGCTCCTCGACACGGACCGGGCCGTCACCCACTGGAAGGCGCAGGGTCTGGACCTGGCTCCGCTCTTCTACGTCCCCGAGCTGCCCGAGGGCGCGGTCCGCCACCGGATCGTCGAGCAGGACCACGGTCTGACGAAGGCGCTCGACAACCAGCTGATCAAGCTGGCGGCCGACGCGCTCGGCGCCGACAGCCCCGAGGCCGCCCAGCCGGTCCGGGCCCAGGTCGCGATCCGCAACATCAACCGGACCGTCGGCACCATGCTCGGCCACGAGGTGACCAAGAAGTTCGGCGGTGCGGGCCTGCCCGAGAACACCATCGACATCACCTTCACCGGCTCGGCCGGCCAGTCGTTCGGAGCCTTCCTCCCGCGTGGGGTCACCCTGCGCCTGGAGGGCGACGCCAACGACTACGTCGGCAAGGGCCTCTCCGGCGGCCGCGTCGTCGTCCGCCCGGACCGGGGCGCCGACCACCTCGCCGAGTACAGCACCATCGCCGGCAACACCATCGGCTACGGCGCCACCGGAGGTGAACTCTTCCTCCGCGGCCGCACCGGCGAACGCTTCTGCGTCCGCAACTCCGGCGCGACCGTCGTCTCCGAAGGCGTGGGCGACCACGGCTGCGAGTACATGACCGGCGGCCACGCCGTCGTCCTCGGCGAGACCGGACGCAACTTCGCCGCGGGTATGTCGGGCGGTGTCGCGTACGTCATCGACCTGAACCGCGACAACGTCAACGTGGGCAACCTCGGCGCGATCGAGGAGCTCACGGACACCGACCGGCAGTGGCTGCACGACGTCGTGCGCCGCCACCACGAGGAGACCGGCTCCACGGTCGCCGAGAAGCTCCTCGCCGAGTGGGACAGCGCCGTCGGCGGCGCGTCCCGCTTCAGCAAGATCATCCCGTCCACGTACAAGGCAGTGCTCGCCGCCAAGGACGCCGCTGAGCTCGCCGGTCTCTCCGAGCAGGAGACCACCGAGAAGATGATGGAGGCGGCGACCAATGGCTGACCCCAAGGGCTTCCTGACCACCGGACGCGAGGTCGCCCAGACCCGCCCCGTGGCCGAGCGCGTCAAGGACTGGAACGAGGTCTACGTCCAGGGCTCGCTGCTCCCGATCATCAGCAAGCAGGCCGGCCGCTGCATGGACTGCGGCATCCCGTTCTGCCACAACGGCTGTCCGCTCGGAAACCTCATCCCCGAGTGGAACGACTACGCCTACCGCGGGGACTGGACCGCCGCCTCCGAGCGGCTGCACGCCACGAACAACTTCCCGGAGTTCACCGGGCGGCTCTGCCCGGCCCCCTGCGAGTCGGCGTGCGTGCTCGGCATCAACCAGCCGGCCGTCACCATCAAGAACGTCGAGGTCTCCATCATCGACAAGGCGTGGGACAGCGGCGACGTCACCCCGCAGCCGCCCGAGCGCCTCTCCGGCAAGACCGTCGCGGTCATCGGCTCGGGTCCGGCGGGTCTCGCCGCCGCCCAGCAGCTGACCCGGGCCGGCCACACCGTCGCCGTCTACGAGCGCGCGGACCGCATCGGGGGCCTCCTCCGCTACGGCATCCCCGAGTTCAAGATGGAGAAGTCGCACATCAACCGCCGCATCGAGCAGATGCGCCTGGAGGGCACCAAGTTCCGTACGGAGGTGGAGATCGGCAAGGACATCGACGCCGCCAAGCTCCGCCGCCGCTACGACGCGGTCGTCATCGCGGCCGGTGCCACCGTCTCCCGCGACCTGCCGGTCCCCGGCCGTGAGCTGGGCGGCATCCACTTCGCGATGGAGTACCTCCCGCTCGCCAACAAGGTGCAGGAGGGCGACCTCACGGTCGCCCCGATCCACGCCGGCGGCAAGCACGTCGTCGTCATCGGCGGCGGCGACACCGGCGCCGACTGCGTGGGCACCGCCCACCGCCAGGGCGCGGCCTCCGTCACCCAGCTGGAGATCATGCCGAAGCCGGGCGAGGAGCGGAACCCGAACCAGCCGTGGCCGACCTTCCCGATGCTCTACAAGGTCACCTCCGCGCACGAGGAGGGCGGCGAGCGGGTCTACTCCGTCTCCACCACCCACTTCGAGGGCGACGAGGACGGGAACGTCGCGGCCCTCCACCTGGTCGAGGTCGAGTTCAAGGACGGTAAGCTGGAGCAGAAGCCCGGCACGGAGCGGCGCATCCCCGCGCAGCTCGTCACCCTCGCCATGGGCTTCACCGGAACCGACCAGTCCAACGGTCTGGTCCAGCAGTTCGGCCTGGAGCTCGACCAGCGGGGCAACATCGCCCGCGACGAGGACTACGCGACCAACGTCGACGGCGTCTACGTCGCCGGTGACGCGGGCCGCGGCCAGTCACTGATCGTCTGGGCGATCGCCGAGGGCCGCTCCGCCGCCCGCGGCGTGGACCGCTTCCTGACCGGGACCAGCGCCCTGCCGGCCCCGATCCGCCCGACGGACCGGTCCCTGCTGGTCTGAGCACGACCCGGGTTCCCCCTGGGCCACACGGCCCGGGGGTGAGCCCCCGGAAACGTCCCGTACAACGGCGTACGGAACTGAACGCGGCGCCTGCCTGTCCCCGACCGGACACCAGCGGGCGCCGTGGCGCGTCCGGGGTCGGGCCGTCCAGGCGGCTCAGCCGGTCAGCGCGGAGGTCTTCACCACCACCGCCACCGCGAACAGGCCCACCAGCACCACCCCGCCCGCGAGCTGCACCGGCCAGGTCCGCAGCTTCGCCGGCGCGTAGGCGATCCCGTACGTCACCAGCGCCCCGGTCAGCAGCCCGCCCAGGTGGCCCTGCCACGAGGTGAACAGGGCCGAGAGCACCATCCAGAGCAGGAACCCGGCCATGAACCGGTTGACCGCCGCCATGTCCCGGCCGAGCCGCCGGTTGATCACCCAGTACGAGGCGGCCAGCCCGAAGACCGCACCGGAGGCGCCGACGGTGGAGGTGTCCGGGGCCAGCAGATACACCACGACGGAACCGCCCACCGCCGACAGCAGATACAGCGCCAGATGACGGGCCCGGCCGAGCTGCCCCTCCACCATCCGGCCGATGTTCCACAGCGCGAACATGTTGAACAGCAGGTGCATCACCCCGAACGAGGCGTCCGGCGGCAGATGCAGAAAGGTCCCCGTCACCAGCCGGTACCACTCGCCGTCCGCGATGCCGGTCAGCTCGTACCCGGCGAACGTCTCGCCCCGGTAGTAGTACCGCTCCCCGTCCGGCCCGGTCAGCGCGGCACCGAGCACCGCGAACCGGTCCACGATCTCGGGCCGCACCACCTCGCCGAGGTAGGCCAGGATGTTCAGCGCCATCAGGACGTACGTCACCACGGGTGCCGTCGCCCCGGACACCGCACCGCCGAACACGGTCCGGGCCCGCCGCACCGAGCGCTGCCCCTCCTTCACGCACTCGCCGCAGTGGAAACCCACCGCGGCCTCGCGCATGCAGTCCGGGCAGATGGCGCGCTCGCAGCGGGTGCAGCGGACATACGTCTCGTACGACGGATGGCGGTAACACGTGGTGGCGGCGGCCTCCATGACCGGCTCCTTCACTGGGAGTGTGCTGCAAGGGCCGGTGTGGGCGGCGGCGATCAAGATAGCGAACGGGTGCCGCAGACTCCGGAGCCGGGGGCATCGCTGTGGCCTAGGCTTCAAGTCCGCAGAGCGCGGACCGCACAAGGGGGGCGCCATGCACGGCGTGAACACGGCGGCTGCCACCGGCCCGGCCATCAGCCTGGAGAAGGTGCGGGAGACGGCTCCCGGCCTCGTCAGCCTCTACAAGAGCGCCGGGGTCTCACTGGAGAAGCACGGACTGAACGGCCGGCGGGCGGCGGTCTACCTGGTCCTCGACCACTCCGGCTCGATGCGGGACTACTACAAGGACGGCACCGTCCAGGCGCTGGCCGACCGGGTGCTGGGTCTCTCGGCCCACCTCGACGACGACGGACGCGTCCCCGTCCTCTTCTTCTCGACCGACATCGACGGGTTCGGGGAGGCCGGGCTGAGCGACCATCACGGGATCATCGACAAGATCGTGGCGAACCTCGGACACATGGGCCGGACGAACTACCACGTCGCGATGGACGAGGTCATCGACCACTACCTCGACAGCGGCTCCACCGACCCCGCCCTGGTCGTCTTCCAGACGGACGGCGGGCCCACCAGCAAGCTCGCCGCCGAGCGCTACCTCTGCAAGGCCGCGAAGCTGCCGCTGTTCTGGCAGTTCGTCGGCTTCGGCGACACCCGCAGCACCCAGTTCGACTTCCTGCGCAAGCTGGACGAGCTGGCCGTCCCCGCGAAGCGGGCCGTGGACAACGCCGGGTACTTCCACGCGGGCCTCGACCCCCGAAAGGTCCCGGACGCCGCACTGTACGACCGACTGGTCGGGGAGTTCCCGCACTGGCTGACCGCCGCCGAGGCCCAGGGGATCGTCCGATGACCGCCCAGGTTCTGCGCGCCGCCGACCGCACGCCCGTCCCCTGGAAGAACGGCGGCGGGCTCACCCGCGAGGTGGCGACGGCTCCCGGAGGAACCGACGCGTTCGACTGGCGGGTGAGCCTCGCCGACGTCACCGCCGACGGGCCGTTCTCCGTCTTCCCGGGCGTCGACCGCACCCTGACCGTTGTCGAGGGCGCGGGCATGGACCTCGTCGTCGGCGGTGAGCACCACATCGTCGACGAGCCGCTGTGGCCGCACGACTTCCCCGGCGACCGACCCACCGAGGGCTTCCTGCTGTCCGGCCCCGTCGTCAACCTGAACGTCATGTACCGCAGGGGGCGTACGCGGGCGGAGACCGCCGTGGTCTGCGGCACCGTACGGCTGATGGCACCCCCGGGCGGGGCGGCGCTGGCCCTCTCCCTGGACGACGGGGCCGTGCTCGACTCCACGGACATCCGGCTCGACCGCTACGACGCGGTGCTCGCCGAGGGCGGATCGCCCGGGGTGCTGCGGACGATGGGCCAGGCGGTGGTCATCACGTTCTCGGACGTGTGAGCGGTCGGAGGCGGTCGGCGATACCGGACAGAAGGTGTCGGATATCGGGTGTTCGATGGCGCCCATGACGTCTTCCTCACCCCTTTCATGGAGTGGCTTCGCCGCCGCCGAGCCCGTCTTCGCCGACACCGTCCGCCGGCGCTTCCAGCTCTACAAGCACCACGTCCTCGCCACGCTCCGGAAGGACGGCTCGCCCCGCGTCACCGGCCTGGAGGCCGACTTCCGCTTCGGCGAGCTGCTGCTCGGCATGATGCCGGACTCCCGCAAGGCCCTGGACCTGCGCCGCGACCCGCGCTTCTCCCTCCACGCCAACCCGGGGCCCGACGCCGAGATGAACGACGGGGATGTCCGCGTCAGCGGCCGGGCCGTGGAGATCACCGACCCGGCGTTCCTCGCCCGCTTCGTCGAGGACGCCACCCCGCCCGAGCCGTTCCACCTCTTCCGGGCGGAGCTGACCGAGGCGGTCCGCACCGGGCTGGACGGCGACGCCCTGGTCGTCCGGTCCTGGCGGCCCGGGCAGCCGCTGCGTACGGTACGCCGGAAGTGACGGCACCCCTGGGCCGAGGTGACCTAGGCCCAGGGCCGTTCACCCCGCCAGCACCCGCGCCCGGCAGGCCGACGGTGTCCCCCACGCGTCCCGCAGCGGCCGGGCCCGGCGCAGCCACCACGCCAGGTCCAGCTCCTCGGTGTACCCCACCGCGCCGTGCAGCTGCAGCGCGGTGCGGGCCGCCGCGTACCCGGCCTCGCCCGCCGCCACCTTCGCCGCCGCGACCGCCGCCCCGGCGCCGGGTGCCCCCTCGGCCAGCTCCACCGCCGCCCCGTACAGCAGCGGGCGCGCGAACTCCAGGCCGAGCAGGGTGTCCGCGAGGCGGTGCTTGACGGCCTGGAACGAGCCGACGGGCACCCCGAACTGGGTGCGCTGCTTCACGTACGCCACCGTCGCCCGCAGCAACTCCTCGCCGCAGCCGAGTGCCTGGGCCGCCGTCGCGAAGGTGGCCCAGGTGCCCGCCGCCCGGGCAGCCTCGCGCACCCTCGGCCCGTCCGCCGCCACCTCGCCGCCCGCCTCGGGGCGGAACAGCCGCCGCGCCGGGTCCATCGAACGCGTCGGCTTCCTTGCCGCGAACCGTAGCCCGCCCCCGGCCCCCGCCGTGAGCCGCAGCTCGTCCCCGGCCACCGTGAACACCGCGTCCGCCACATCCGCGTCCAGCGCGTACGGCCCGTGCCCCTCCAGGACCAGCGACACCACCGCCGTACCGGACGCGATCCTCGGCAGCCACTCCTTGGCCGCCGGACCTCCCGCCCGGCCCAGCAGCAGCCCCGCCGCCACGCTCTCCACCACCGGACCCGGCACCCCGTGACGCCCCAGCTCCACGCACGCCACGGCCGTCTCCACCGGGAGCGGGCCGACACCCCCGTACGCCTCCGGGACCGCCAGCGCGAACACGCCCGCGTCCGCGAGCCGCCGCCACAGGACCAGCCCCGGCGCGTGGTCCCCGGCGGCCCACGCCCGTACGACCGAGGGCGTGCCGGCGGCCGCCAGCAGCGCGTCCAGCGAGCGGGCGAACTCCCGCTGCCCGTCGTCCAGGAGGAAACGCATCAGCGCCGTCCCTTCGGCAGGCCCAGCAGCCGCTCGGCGATGATGTCGCGCTGGATCTCGTTCGTCCCCGCGTAGACGGGCCCCGCCAGCGCGAAGACGTACCCCTCCGACCATGCTCCGTCCGCCGCCTCCGCGTCCGGGCCGAGCAGATCGAGCGCGGTCTCGTGCAGCGCGATGTCGTAACGGGACCAGAACACCTTGTTCAGGCTCGACTCCGCCCCGAGCGCCGCCCCCGCCGCGAACCGCGACGCCGAAGCGGCCGTGAACAGCCGGTACGCCCGCGCACCGATCACCGCGTCCGCCACCCGGTCCCGTACGGCGGTGTCCTCCGGGTCACCCGCCTCGCGCCACAGGGCCGCCAGCCGGTCGGCGGCCGCCAGGAAGCGGCCGGGGGAGCGGAGGGTGAGGCCGCGCTCGTTGCCGGTGGCCGACATGGCGATGCGCCAGCCCTGGCCCGGCTCCCCGATGACGTCCTCGTCCGGTACGAAGACCTCGTCCAGGAAGATCTCGGCGAACGCGGGCTTCCCGTCCAGCCGCCCGATCGGGCGGACCGTGACCCCTGGCGCCCGCAGCCCGAACATCAGGTACGTCAGTCCCTGGTGCGGCCCCACGGCCCCCGGGCCCGTGCGGAAGATCCCGAACGCCCGGTCCGCGAACGCCGCCCGTGAGGACCACGTCTTCTGGCCCGACAGCAGCCAGCCGCCCTCCGTCCGCTCCGCCCGCGACCGCAGTGCCGCCAGGTCCGACCCGGCCTCCGGCTCCGACCAGGCCTGCGCCCAGATCACCTCGCCGCTCGCCATCGGGGGCAGCGCCTGGGCCCGCTGCTCGGCGGTGCCGTGGTCGAAGAGGGTCGGGGCGAGGAGGCTGATCCCGTTCTGCGAGACCCGGCCGGGAGCGTTCGCCGCCCAGTATTCCTCCTCGAACGCCAGCCATCCGAAGAGGTCCGCGCCCCGGCCCCCGTACTCCTCGGGCCAGGTGACCGCCGACCACCCGTCCGCGTACAGCTCCGCCTCCCAGTCCCGGTGCGCGGCGAACCCGTCCGCCGTCTCCAGGGAGGGGAGCGGCCGGGCGGGCACACGGGCGCGCAGCCACTCCCGCGCCTCGGCCCGCAGTGCCTCGGTCCGTGCTGTCTGCGCCAGATCCATGGGGCCTGCCTTCCGTGAGGCCGTTCCCTAACAAGTGTTTGGTAGGTTAACGTACGGCTCAAGCACCGTCGAGGAGGAGGGGGACGGGCCGATGAGCACACCGGACTACCTGCCGGGCCACGGGCTGCTGACCGGCCGCACCGCCGTCGTCACCGCCGCCGCCGGAGCCGGGATCGGCGGCGCCACCGCCCGCCGCTTCCTGGAGGAGGGTGCCCGCGTCGTCATCGGCGACGCCCACGCCCGGCGGCTGGAGGCAAGTGGGCGCGCCCTCGCCGAGGAGTTCGGCCGCGACCGCGTCACCGCACTGACCTGCGACGTCACCGACGAGGACCAGGTGCAGGCTCTCTTCGCCCATGCCGAACACGCCCACGGCGGCCTCGACATCGTCGTCAACAACGCGGGCCTCGGCGGCACCGCCGAGCTCACCGAGATGACCGACGACCAGTGGACGAAGATCCTCGGCGTCACCCTGAACGGCACCTTCCGCTGCACCCGCGCCGCCCTGCGCTCCCTCAAGGCGGCCGGCACCGGGGGAGTCGTCGTCAACAACGCCTCCGTCGTCGGCTGGCGCGCCCAGCGCGGCCAGGCCCACTACGCCGCCGCCAAGGCCGGCGTCATGGCCCTCACCCGCTGTGCCGCGCTCGAAGCGGCCGACTACGGCGTACGCGTCAACGCCGTCGCCCCCAGCCTCGCCATGCACCCCCACCTGGCCAAGGTCACCTCTGCCGAGCTGCTCGCCGAGCTGACGGAGAAGGAGGCCTTCGGTCGGTACGCCGAGCCCTGGGAGATCGCCAACGTGATCGTCTTCCTGGCCAGCGGCTACTCGTCCTACATGACCGGTGAGGTCGTCGCCGTCAGCAGCCAGCATGCGTGAACACTCAGGCCGCGGGCGGACAATGGGCGGGTGCCTACCAAGAAGAAGCCCCAGGTGACCCCCACCCCAGAACGGCGCCGCGAACTCCTCGCCACCGCCGCCGAGGTCTTCGCCGCCCAGGGATACAACGCCACCACCGTCCGCCGCATCGCGGACGAGGCGGGGATGCTCGCCGGCAGCCTCTACTACCACTTCGATTCCAAGGAATCGATGATCGACGAGATCCTCTCCACCTTCCTCGACGAGCTCTGGCAGGGCTACGACGCCGTCCTGGCGGCGGGACTGGGCCCCCGCGAGACCATCGAGGCACTGGTCACCGAGTCCTTCCGGGAGATCGACCGGCACCGCCCCGCCGTCGCGATCTACCAGAAGGAGTCCAGGCACCTCGCCACCCAGCCCCGCTTCGCCTACCTCACCGACTCGCAGGCGAAGTTCGAGAAGGCCTGGCTCGGCACGCTGGAACGAGGCGTCGCCGAAGGCGCCTTCCGCGACGACCTGGACATCCGCCTCACCTACCGCTTCGTCCGCGACACCGTCTGGGTCGCGGCCTCGTGGTACCGGCCCGGCGGACACCACAGCCCCGAAGAGATCGCCCGCCAGTACCTCTCGATGGTGCTGGACGGGATCGCCCTGCGCATCTAGCCACCTCGAGGAGCAGCAGCCATGGCCGAGGCCTACATCGTCGAAGCGGTACGGACACCCGTCGGGCGGCGCGGGGGAGGCCTCGGGGCCGTCCACCCCGCCGACCTCGGCGCGCACGTCCTGAAGGAACTCATCGCCCGCTCCGGCGTCGATCCGGCGGCCGTGGAGGACGTCGTCTTCGGCTGCCTGGACACCGTCGGACCGCAGGCCGGGGACATCGCCCGTACGTCGTGGCTGGCGGCCGGGCTGCCCGATGAGGTGCCCGGCGTCACCGTCGACCGGCAGTGCGGCTCCTCCCAGCAGGCCCTCCACTTCGCGGCCCAGGGCATCCTCTCCGGCACCCAGGACCTCGTCGTCGCCGGCGGCACCCAGAACATGACCCAGATCCCCATCGCCTTCGCCTCCCGCCAGGCCGCCGAACCCCTCGGCCTCACCGAGGGCCCGTACGCGGGCAGCGAGGGCTGGCGCGCCCGCTACGGCGACGCGCCCGTCAACCAGTTCCACGGCGCCCAGCTGATCGCCGAGAAGTGGGACATCAGCCGCCGGGACATGGAGGAGTTCGCCCTCACCTCCCACCGCCGCGCCGTCCGCGCCATCGACGAGGGGCGCTTCACCCGCGAGACGGTCGCGTACGGGGACGTCACCGTGGACGAAGGGCCGCGTCGCGACACGACCCCGGAGAAGATGGCCGCACTCAGCCCCGTCCTGCCCGGTGGCACGATCACCGCCGCCTGCTCCTCGCAGGTCTCCGACGGGGCCGCCGCCCTGCTCATCGCCTCCGAGCGGGCCGTCACCGAACACGACCTGACCCCGCGTGCCCGGATCCACCACCTCTCCGTACGGGGCGAGGACCCGATCCGGATGCTCTCCGCGCCGATCCCCGCCACCGCGTACGCCCTGAGGAAGACCGGCCTCACCATCGACGCCATCGACCTCGTCGAGATCAACGAGGCCTTCGCCCCGGTCGTCCTCGCCTGGCTGAGGGAGACCCGTGCCGACCCCGAGCGCGTCAACGTCAACGGCGGGGCCATCGCGCTCGGCCACCCGCTCGGCGCGACCGGCGCCAAGCTGATGACCACGCTCCTGCACGAACTGGAACGCACCGGGGGCCGCTACGGGCTCCAGACCATGTGCGAGGGCGGCGGACAGGCCAACGTCACCATCGTCGAGCGCCTCTGACGCCTCTGACGCCTCTGACGCCCCCTGGCGCCTCGGGCGCCGGCTCCCGGCGGACACCGGCCGTACCCCTTCTGGTCAGCCAGGTTTTCCCTCGCGCGGTGGGGTGCGTCACGCCGCGCGAGGAGAGGACGTGCTACGGTGTTCCCGTTGCAGTTTTGGTACCCATGAACTTTATGTGCGCCTGACGGGAATGCTTCCTCAGGCGCTTTATTGTTTTCCGGCTTTCTCCGGATGGGGCTCAATGCGGCGACTTGGAATCCGTAAAGTGCGGATTCTCGGCACTGCACCTCTTTTAGGAGAATGACATGGCTACTGGAACCGTGAAGTGGTTCAACTCGGAAAAGGGCTTCGGCTTCATCGAGCAGGACGGCGGCGGCGCCGACGTCTTCGCCCACTACTCCAACATCGCCACCCAGGGCTTCCGTGAGCTCCAGGAGGGCCAGAAGGTCTCCTTCGACGTCACGCAGGGCCAGAAGGGCCCGCAGGCGGAGAACATCGTCCCGGCCTAATTGCCGCGACGCGTACCTCTCTGACCGGGGCCCGCACCGTGAAGGTGCGGGCCCCGGTTTGTGCTGTTCGAGAAACAACCCGCTTTGTGCGCGCATCCTGGGGGCGCACAACAAGCGGTAGGACAAGCATATCGGCTGTGATCCGAATCCGTAGTTGCCCAGGAATCCCCCAGGAGGGCAATTCCGTATGACTCGTTTCGAACGCCAGGACCGCACCCCCCGCTCCCGCCCGGCCCGTGGCCGCGGCCAGGGCGCGACCGCGCAGGCGGCGTCCAACCCCCGCGGCGGCTCCGCCGCCCGCGGCAAGGCCCCGGCCCGCCGCCGCGCCACCCCGCCGCAGGGAGAGTTCGCCCTGCCGGAGATGGTGACCCCCGCACTGCCCGCCGTCGAGGCCTTCGCGGACCTCGACATGCCGACCGCCCTGCTGAAGACCCTCGCCGCGCAGGGCGTCACCGAGCCGTTCCCGATCCAGGGCGCCACCCTGCCGAACTCGCTGGCCGGCCGGGACATCCTCGGCCGTGGCCGCACCGGCTCCGGCAAGACCCTCGCCTTCGGCCTGGCCCTGCTCGCCCGTACCGCCGGCCGCCGCAGCGAGCCGCGCGCCCCGCTGGCCATGGTCCTCGTCCCCACGCGTGAGCTGGCCCAGCAGGTCACCGACGCGCTGACGCCGTACGCGACGGCCGTGAACCTGCGGATGGCCACGGTCGTCGGCGGTATGTCGATCACCAAGCAGTCCGCCACCCTGCGCCGCGGTGCCGAAGTCCTCGTCGCCACCCCGGGCCGGCTCAAGGACCTCATCGAGCGCGGCGACTGCCGACTGGACGAGGTCTCCATCACCGTCCTCGACGAGGCCGACCAGATGGCCGACATGGGCTTCATGCCCCAGGTCGTGGCCCTGCTCAAGCAGGTCGAGGCGGACGGGCAGCGGATGCTGTTCTCCGCCACCCTGGACAAGAACATCGACCGCCTCGTCAAGATGTTCCTCACCGACCCGGTCGTCCACTCCGTCGACCCGTCCGCCGGTGCGGTCACCACGATGGAGCACCACGTGCTCCATGTGATGGACGAGACGGACAAGAAGGCCGTCGCCACGAAGATCGCCGCCCGCGAGGGTCGCGTGATCATGTTCGTCGACACCAAGCGCGCCGCCGACCGCTTCGCCAAGCGGCTGCTCGCCAGCGGTGTACGGGCGGCCGCCCTGCACGGCGGGCGCTCCCAGCCGCAGCGCAACCGGACCCTGGACCAGTTCAAGAACGGCCAGGTCACCGCGCTCGTCGCGACGAACGTGGCGGCCCGTGGCATCCACGTCGACGACCTCGACCTCGTCGTCAACGTGGACCCGCCCACCGACCACAAGGACTACCTCCACCGCGGCGGGCGCACGGCGCGCGCCGGGGAGTCCGGCAGCGTCGTCACGCTGGTGCTGCCCGAGGAGAAGCGGGAGATGACCCGGCTGATGCAGGACGCGGGCATCGCGCCGCGCACCACGCGGGTCACCTCCAGCGACGAGGAGCTGACCCGGATCACGGGGGCCCGTGAGCCCTCCGGGGTCGCGATCGTCGTCGAGGTCCCGCAGCCGACTCCGCCGAAGCAGCGGACCCGGTCGGGCGGTTCTGGTTCGGCCGGCTCCGGCGGGGGCGCGGTGCGCTCCGGGAGCCGGGGACGGGGACGGCGTGGGACCGGCGCGGGTGCGGGTGCGGGCGGCGGTGCCCAGGCCGGGGGCGCGGGTCGTTCCGGCGGCGCCTCGCGTGCCGGTGGCGAGGCCCGCGGCGCGGGTCGCTCCGGTGCGGGTCGCTCGGGCGCCCCGGCGCGGGGGCGTCGGGCCGCGTAGGGCGGCAACCCGGGCCCGTCCGGCGATCGAGGACACCCCCCCGGTGGCGGGCGACCGGGGCGGGGCCCTTCGGGGCTGCGCCCCGGGCCCCGGCCCTCAAGCGCCGGACGGGCTGGATCACGCCGCCCGGGAGGGGATGTGCGGGCACGGCCGGGCACAGGCCCTAACGGCCGGGCAGGGCCGCCAGGGTCCCGTCCGCCTCCGCCATGATCCGGGCCACCAGCTCCGCCACGCTCGGCAGGTCCTCGATCAGGGCCGCCACCTGGCCCGACGCCATGATGCCCACGTCCGTGCGGCCGTCCACCATGGACGCCTTCAGCAGCATCGGCGTGTTCGCCGCCACCAGCACCTGGCTCCATGTCAGCCCCTCGCCGTGCCGCAGCGCCAGCCCGTCCCGCACCATCCCGGGCCAGCTCAGCTCGGCGATCCGGCGGAAGCGGGACGCCCGGCGCACCGCCGTCGCCAGGGAGCGCAGCCGCCCCGCCCCCTCCAGCGCGGCCACCATCTCCGTACGGAGCATCCGGTGCGGGAGTCCGTCCACGGCGGTCGTCAGGGTGATGTCCTCGACCGTGGCCGCCAGATAGCGGGCCTTCACCGCGTCCGGCACCGTCGAGTCCGAGGTCAGCAGGAACCTGGTTCCCATCGCCACGCCCGCCGCCCCGTACGCCAGCGCCGCGACCAGCCCCCGCCCGTCGTGGAAGCCGCCCGCCGCGATCACCGGGATGTCCACCGCGTCGACCACCTGGGGCAGCAGCACCGTCGTCGCCACGTTCCCCGTGTGGCCGCCGCCCTCGCCGCCCTGCACGATCACCGCGTCCGCGCCCCACGCCGCGACCTTCTCCGCATGCCGCCGGGCCCCCACCGACGGGACGACCACCACGCCCGCGTCCTTCAGCTCCGTGATGAGCTCCTTCGTCGGGGCGAGCGCGAACGACGCCACCCGTACCCCCTCCTCGACGACGATCCGCACCCGCTCCCGCGCGTCCTCGGCGTCCGCCCGCAGGTTCACCCCGAACGGGGCGTCCGTCCGCGACCTCACCTCCCGTACCGCGGACCGCAGTCGGTCCGGTGTCATCGTCGCGGCGGCCAGAATGCCGAGCGCCCCGGCTCGCGCGGTCGCGGTGACCAGGCGGGGGCCGGAGACCCACCCCATCCCCGTCTGCACGATCGGATGCCGCACCCCTACGAGCTCCGTGAGCGCCGTGCGCATCAGGGCCGCACCTCGCGGTCCCGGGTTCCCGCCGGGTCGACGACCTCGCGGATCAGGGCGAGTTCGGCGGGGGTGGGGCCGCGGCTGTACGGGACGTCGGCGGGGACGGTCAGGGGGAAGCCCGTCGCTTCCTGGACCATCTCCACCGTGACGCCCGGGTGGACCGAGACCAGCCGCATCGAGCGGTCCGGGGTCGCGAAGTCGAAGACCCCGAGATCGCTGACGACCCGGGGGATGCGGTGGAAGCGCGTGGCGGAGGGGCCCGCCGCCACGGCCCGGTCGTAACCGACCCCGCAGACCATGTCGACCCGCTCGACGAAGACCCGGGGCGAGTGCCGGGGGATCCAGTAACTCACCGGGTTGTTCAGCGTGTTGACGGGCGCGCCGCGGACCCCCAGGAGCTGGCGGGCGGGCTGCTCCCAGTCGCCGATGCAGGAGATGTTCTGGTTGCCGAACCGGTCGATCTGGCTCGCGCCCATCATCACGTGCCGTCGTCCGCCGGTGACCAGGGTGAGGTGCCTGCGGTAGGGGAGCCAGCCCTCCGCCTCACCGCCCGGGCCGACGATCGTCGCCTCGCCGTCCGTGAGCAGCAGTTCGGGGGCGAAGGTCAGCCGGGCCAGCCGCGCGCCGACGGACGGGACCGTCCCCATCGGACTGGCCAGCACCTCGCCGTCGCCGCGCCAGGCCTCCGCGCAGGCGATCACGCAGTATTCGGCACGGGTCGCGGCAACAGTGCCGGGTGGGTTCATTTCTGCTCCTCGTGCCAGGTGCGGACCGACTGCCGGTAGCCCTTCTCGTCGCCGTCCGGAGGCAGGAAACGCGCGCTGAACTCCGCCCAGGCCGCCGGATCCGCCGCGGCTGCCGCGTATGCCTTCTGGAACGGCTCGTCGCGCGGATGGTCGGGAGCGCACGAGGTGAAGTGCGCGCCGCCCGGCGTCTCGGCCACCCCCGTCACGGAGTGCCGCCGGATCAGGAGGGTCTGCGGGGCCGCGCCGGAATCCCCCGTCAGCTCCGTCGTCTCCACCAGGCGTTCGCAGGAGACGTACGCCGTGTCCGCCGCCTCGCAGAACAGGTCGTCGAAGTACGGGTCGGGGCCCAGGTACTGCCCGTTGCCCAGCCGGTCCGCCCGGTTCATGTGGACCAGCGCCGCGTCCATCCGCAGGGCCGGCACCGCGACGAACTCCTCGCCGTCCTCGTACGGTGACGTCACCGTGCGCAGCTCGGGGTTGACCCGCATCACGTCGGAGCCGAGCCCCGCCCGCACCGGCAGGAACGGCAGCCGGTTGGCGGCCGCGTGCAGCCCCCACATGAACATCGCCTCGTCGATCTCCGTCAGCGCGAACGCCCCGCGCTGCCGGGCCGCCCGGTAGTGCGGCTCCAGCGGGATGGAGTCGAGCGTCACGAACGCCGTGACCAGGCGGGAGATCCGGCCCGCGGCGGCGAGCAGCCCGACGTCCGGGCCACCGTAGGAGATCACCGTCAGATCGGTGACGGGCGACCTGAGCAACGCCCTCACCAGGGCCATGGGTTTGCGGCGCGACCCCCAGCCGCCGATGCCGATCGTCATGCCGCTGTGCAGCCGGGCGGCCACCTCGTCGGGCGCCATGGTCTTGTCGCGCGCAGGCGGCGGAACGGTCATGCCTCAGGCCTCCTTGCCGAAGGCCGAGCGGACCCGGTCGGCCGTCCCCGCCAGGCTCGCCTCGAAGGTGAATCCCTGCTCGAAGCGGTAGCTGCGCCGTACGTCGACGGGGTCGATGCCGTTGAGCGCGGCCTTGGCCAGCCGCAGCAGGTGTCCGTCCTTACGGGCGATCTCGGCCGCCAACTCCACGGCGGCACTCAGCAGTTCGCCCGGCGGGACGACCCGCCAGACCGAGCCGTGGGCCAGCAGCTCGGCCGCCGTCACCGTGCGCGAGGTGTAGTACAGCGTCCGCATCAGGTGCTGCGGGACCAGCCGGGCCAGATGGGTCGCCGCCCCGAGCGCGCCCCGGTCCAGCTCCGGCAGGCCGAAGACGGCGTCCTCGCTCGCCACGATCGCGTCGGCGTTCCCGACGAGGCCGACACCGCCCCCGAGGCAGAACCCCTGCACCGCCGCGACGACCGGGACCTCGCACGCGTACACGGCCTCGAACGCCTCCGCGCAGCCCCGGCTGACGCCGATCAGGGCCGCGCTCCCCGGGTCGCGCTGCAGCTCCTTGATGTCGACACCGGCGTTGAAGCCGCGCCCGGCGGCGGCCAGGACGACGCAGCGAACCTCCGGGTCGCGGCCCGCGGCCCGGACTGCGTCGGCCAGGTCGTACCAGCCCTGTACGGGGAGGGCGTTGACGGGTGGATGGTCGACGGTGACGACGCGGACGCCCTCGGCATCGGCCGGACGCGCGGTGGAGACAGTCATCGGAGGATCAGCTACCTTTCCACCAAACATTTGTTAGGTGGACGGTAGCAGTCACACCTCTGCCCGCCAACCGGGCCCACGCGAACGGGAGATGCGATGACCACACCCACCACCGGACGGCTCTGCGCGGGCAGGGTCGTCGCCGTCACCGGCGCCGGACGCGGCCTCGGCCGGGCTCATGCGCTCGCCTTCGCCGCCGAAGGGGCCCGGGTCGTCGTCAACGACCTCGGCGTCGGGCCCGGCGGCGACGGCGGCTCGGGCGGTCCCGCCCGCCGGGTCGTCGAGGAGATCGTGGCCGGGGGCGGCGAAGCGGTCGTCCACGACGGCGACATCGCCACCACCGAGGGTGCCGCTTCCTTGGTCACCACCGCCCTGGACGCCTTCGGCCGCCTCGACACCCTCGTCAACAACGCGGGCTTCCTGCGCGACCGGATGCTCGTCAACCTGGACGAGGACGACTGGGACGCGGTGACGCGCGTCCACCTCAAGGGCCACTTCCTGCCCCTGAAGCACGCCGCCGCCCACTGGCGCGGTGAAGCCGAGGCGGGCCGCCCGCCCGTCGCCCGGGTGATCAACACCAGCTCCGGCGCCGGGCTCCTCGGCAGCGTCGGCCAGGGCAACTACGCGGCCGCCAAGGCCGGGATCGTGGCCCTCACCCTGGTCGCGGCGGCCGAACTGGGCCGGTACGGAGTCCACGTCAACGCCCTCGCCCCGGCCGCCCGGACCCGGATGACCGAGCAGGCCTTCGCCGCGACGATGGCGGCCCCGGGAAAGGGGCAGTTCGACGCGATGGCCCCCGGAAACGTCTCGCCCCTCGTCGTCTGGCTCGGCTCCGTGTCGAGCGACGGGGTGACCGGCCGCGTCTTCGAGGCCGAGGCGGGCCGCATCACCGTCATGGAGGGCTGGCGCCCCGGCCCCACCGACGACCGGGGCGCCCGCAGGTCCCCGGCCGAGGCCGGCGAGACGGTGCGACGGCTGCTGGCGGACGCGGAGGTGCCGCAGGCGGTGTACGGGGCGTCGTAGGCGGCCCCGTACGACGCGTGGACTGCGCGTCGTACGGGGGAAACTCGTTTGCGGAGACGTCCGTGCGCCCGGTATCCAGTCCCAGGACACCCGAGGAGCACACGATGACAGGGCACGGCCCCATGGACGAGTTCTGCTGGATGGACCTCAAGACGCACGACCCCTCCGGCACCGCCGACTTCTTCTCCGCCGTGCTGGGCTGGGACTTCGCCGTGGACGAGGAGGACTGGCGCAAGGCCGTCAGCTTCTGCGCCGGTGGCCACCGCATCGGCGGCGTCAGCGGCCTCGCGCAGCCCGTCCACCCGCCGGGGCTCCCCGCCCATGTCGCCTACTACCTGGCCGTCGACGACGTGGACCGCCGTACGGCCATGGCGGCGGAGAACGGTGCGCAGGTCCTCGTACCGCCCTTCGACGCGGGGGACCAGGGCCGGATCGCCACCCTGATCGACCCGGTGGGCGCGGTCTTCTCCCTGTGGCGGCCGCGGGGGTTCGCCGGGTGGCCGGTATCGCCCCCGGCCGGGGCTGTTCCTCATCACATGGTCCTGGCCTGCGAAGATCCCGAGCGCGCCCGGCGCTTCTACACCGGGATGACGACCGGCGCTCCGCCCGCCCGGGCCGCGTTCGTCGAATCTTCCCCGGCCACCCCGCCGCAGTGGGAGCTGGCCCTCGCGGTGGACGACCTCGACGGTGTCGCCGCCCGGGCCCGGGCTCACGGCGGGGAACTCCTCACCGTCTCCGGAGGCCTGGCGCGGCTGGTGAGCCCGGAAGGACTGACCTTCCGCGTACAGGTGCCGGAGGTCTCCCGGGTCTTCCTGGAGACCGACCGGCTCGTGCTGCGCCCGTTCACGGACGCCGACGCCCCCGGTCTGCTCGCCCTCGACAACGATCCCGAGGTCATGCGGTACATCAACGGAGGCCGTCCCACCACCGCCGAGGCGATCAGGGAGCGGACCCTGCCGCGGCTCCTCCACGACCACTCCTGCACCGGGACCCGCGGGTTCTGGGCCGCGGAGGAGAAGGCCACCGGCACCTTCCTCGGCTGGTTCGAACTCCGGCCGCTGGCCGACCACGACTCCACCGTCGTCGAGCTCGGCTACCGGCTGAACAGGGCCGCCTGGGGCTGCGGTTACGCCACCGAGGGCGCACGGGCCCTCGTGCGCAAGGGGTTCACCGACCTCGGGGCCGAGCGCGTGACCGCCAACACCATGGCCGTCAACGCCGGCTCCCGGCGGGTGATGGAGAAGGCGGGGCTGACCTTCCTCCGCGCCTACACCGAGGACTGGCCGGACGCCATCGAGGGCTCGGAACACGGGGAGGTGGAGTACGAGCTCACCCGGGCGGAATGGGAGAAGCGCCGCCCGTAACCTCCTGAAGCAGCGCCGCGATCTCCGCGTGCCCCGTGTGCCGGTCCACCCCCGCCGCCGGCACCCCGTCCCGCAGCAGCTCCACGGCCACCGTCTCCTCGCCGTCGACCAGATCCCGCCGGACCACCGCGTCGAGGCCGGTCCCGTACGCCTCCTCCAGCTGCCGCAGCAGCTCCCGCTCCAGGTCGAGACCGGCCAGCCGCCGCGCCTCGGCCAGCGCCACCCCGACCACCGCGTCCTGCCCCGGCGCCCCCGCCCCGTACTCCAGCAGCGCCCGCACCGTCCGCGGCGAGCCGCGCTGCGCCGCCAGGACCAGCATCGGCTCCCCCTGCGGGCCGGGCAGCAGCGGATCCGCGCCCCGGGCCAGCAGCAGCTCCACCGTCGGGGCGTGGCCGAGCCCCACCGCCCAGCGCAGCGCCGTGAACCCGAACTCCTCGCGCAGATCCGGCTGTGCCCCGGCGGACAGCAGCGCCTCCACCACCTCGGTGTGCCCGCCGCACGCCGCCCCGCACAGCGGCAGGTCGACCGTGTCGGCGCCGCTCGCCCGGTCGGGATCGGCGCCCGCCGCGAGCAGCAGCCGTACCGCTTCCGGCCGGTCCTGGACCGCCGCCAGGTAGAGCGCCGTCGTGCCCTCCTCGTCGCTCGACTCGGCCTGCGCGCCCGCGCGCAGCGCCCGTACAACAGCGTTCTCGTCCTCGTACAACGCATCGAACAGGCTTGGTTCGTCCCTGATCGGCTCGTTCGTCATGCTTCGACCCTACGGTGGCCGGAATGACACTCAGGTGTCGCACTCCAGTCGCGTACGGCACAGCCCGCACCGCGCGACGACCCGGCCCCGGACGGGCAGCCGGATGCGCTGGTGGCAGGTGGGGCAGGGGAAGGAGACCCGCAGCCCCTCACCGCCGGACTCGAAGGCGTACGGAACACCCGGGTCCGCAGCTGTGCCGGGGTGGTCCAGGGTGTACCGCCGGTCCTTGGCGTAGCGCCGCCGCCCCGCCCACCCTGCTGCTGTCAGCGGAGGCCGGCGCAGATCGTGCAGCGCCTGCGCCCGCCCCTTGGTGTACGCCGTGTACGCCTGCGGGCTGGTGAACCAGGGTGAGGGGTCCTCGTCGAACGCCAGCGCCCGCTTGGCCAGGACGTATCCGAACTCCTCCGGTGTCAGGTAGCCCAGCTTCTGCCGGGACGTGGCGTCCTCCCGGAAGGCGTCCAGCAGCAGCCAGCCCGCGCCGAGATAGGCGGTCACCGTGTCGGTGAGGATCTCGTTGTCCCGTGTGCCGGGGAACTCCAGGTCCAGCCGGTGCAGCAGGACATGGGTGATCTCGTGGGCGAGCGCCGCGCCGATGTCCCTGCGGTGGGTGCGGAACCGGTCGTTCAGCTCGATGAAGTATTCGGGGCCCGCGGTCAGTTCCACACTCGCCGCGTGCTCCATCGTGCGGAAGCCGACGATCATGCGGGCGTCGGGCAGACGGAGGTGCTGGACCAGGGCCCGCGCCACCCGCTGGGCGCCGAGATGGAGATCGTCCGCGTCGGAGAAGGCGGCGTCGGCGGGGACCAGACTGGTGCCGTAGGTGTGGACGCCGTCCGGGGAGAGCCGCCGGTACAGCGCGGTGATCGCGGATCTGACCGTGCCCAGATGCGGAAAACCGTGGACGACCGGTGCGCCCGGACTGCCGTTGCTCACGTCCGTACCCCCATCCGCTTCGGCCGGGGACCCCCGCCCCCGGCCGGTCTCCACTGTAGGCCCGGGCGCTTGAGAGGAGCGGAATCCGCGGGGGCGAGCTTGGCCGAAAAGTGCACCTTGTGGCAGCGGTGACCGCATCCCGATAATCGGATGGCCTTGACGGGTTCATGACTAACGCATCACGTCGTCGTCCCGTCGTGGTTCCCACGGCAACCCCCCACGAAAGAAGGCAGTCCGTGAAGCAGCTCCTGCGTGCTCTGAAGAGATGCTCCGTCGTCGTCGCCACCGTCGCCATAGCGGTCGTCGGCCTCCAGCCCGTCACCGCCTCCGCCGCCCCCAACCCCGTCGTCGGCGGAACCCGCGCCGCCCAGGGCGAGTTCCCCTTCATGGTCCGGCTCTCCATGGGCTGCGGCGGCGCCCTCTACGCCAAGGACATCGTCCTCACCGCCGCCCACTGCGTGAACGGGTCGGGCAACAACACCTCCATCACCGCCACCGGCGGCGTCGTCGACCTCCAGTCACCCAACGCCGTCAAGGTCCGCTCCACCAAGGTCCTGCGGGCCCCCGGCTACAACGGCTCCGGCAAGGACTGGGCGCTCATCAAGCTCGCCCAGCCCATCAACCAGCCCACCCTCAAGATCGCCACCACCACCGCGTACAACCAGGGCACGTTCACCGTCGCCGGCTGGGGCGCCAACCGCGAGGGCGGCAGCCAGCAGCGCTACCTGCTCAAGGCCAACGTCCCCTTCGTCTCCGACGCCGCCTGCCGCTCCGCCTACGGCAACGAGCTCATCGCATCCGAGGAGATCTGCGCCGGATACCCCGACACCGGCGGCATCGACACCTGCCAGGGTGACTCCGGCGGCCCGATGTTCCGCAAGGACAACGCGGGCGAGTGGGTCCAGGTCGGCATCGTCAGCTGGGGTTACGGCTGCGCCCGCCCCGGCTACCCCGGCGTCTACGCCGAGGTCTCGACCTTCGCCTCCGCCATCGCCTCCGCGGCCGCCACGCTCTGACGCCGTTGACCGGTCACGGCTGAACCACCCCGGGGGTGCCCGACCGTACGGGCGCCCCCGGACCCAGCTCCACGAAAGGCCCGCCCGCGCCCTCCAGCTCAAGCACCCACACCTCGTTGGCGCCCTCGCTGAGCACCGGACCCGGCACGTACAGCGTCTCCTGCGGACCCGCCGACCAGTACCGGCCCAGGCAGAAACCGTTCACCCAGACGAAGCCACGCGTCCAGCCGGGCAGCCGCAGCCCCGCGTGATCGACGCCTTCCGCCCCCTCGACGGTGAACGTCCCCCGGAACAGCCCGGTCCGCCCTGGGACCCCCGTCACCGGCGCGAACGGAACCCCCGCCACCGCGCCCGCCTCCTCGAAGGCGTCCAGCCGCAACCCCCGCGCCCGTACACCGTGCAGGTACTGCCGCTCGTGCAGCACCCCGCCCGTGATCCCCTTCGGCTCACCCAGGCGCGGCCCGTAGTTGACCCGGCCCAGCGACTCCACCCACAGCTCCACCACCGCCGGACCCGCCACCGGCTCCGGCAACGTGGCGCTCTCCTCGGTCAGCACCCCCGCCCGAACCCCGTCCACGTACACCACCGCCCGGTCCCGCAGCCCCGCCGCGATCAGCGGATACGGGACGCGCGGCCCCGGCACCGCGACCCGGTAGCGCACCAGGCCCCGGCCCACGCCCAGCTCCTCGAAGGTCGGCGCCACCCCCGGCTCCGGCCCCTCCGGATCACCCAGCGCCTCCACCACGTCATCGAGCCCGGCCCACCCGTCCAGCTCCACCCGCACCGGGCCGGCCAGGCCCCTCGGCTCCGGCGGCAGCGCGGGCAGCGGGCCTTCCGCGTACTCCGCCAGCACCTTCCGGAACAGGTGGAACTTCTCCGTGGCCCGCCCGTACTCATCGACCGGGGCGTCGTAGTCGTACGACGTCACCGTCGGCTGGAACTCCCCGTCCTGCACCGGCCCGCCCCGGTTCGCCCCCGCCCACCCCGCGAAGTTCGTCCCGCCGTGCGCCATGTAGATGTTCACCGACGCCCCGCACTCCAGGATCTCCCGCAGCGCCCCGGCCGCCTGCTCCGGATCCCGTACGACGGGTTCGGCCCCCCAGTGGTCGAACCAGCCGCACCAGAACTCCATGCACATCAGCGGCCCCTTCGGCTGATGGCGGCGCAGCACCGCGAAACCCTCCCGCGCCCTGGAACCGAAGTTCGCCGTCGCCAGCAGCCCGGGCACGGAACCACCCGTCAGCATGTGGCCCTCCGGACCGTCCGACGTGAACAGCGGAACGCTCACTCCGCACCGCCGCAACAGCCCCGCCAGCCACACCAGATACACCGAGTCGCTGCCGTAACTCCCGTACTCGTTCTCCGCCTGCACGAGGATCACCGGACCGCCCTGGTCCACCTGCCGCTGGACCACCTGCGGCAGCAGCTCCCGGAACCACCGCTCCACCACCGCCCGGTACCCGGCGTCCCGCGTCCGCACCCGCCGCCCGAACCGGCCCGTCACCCAGACCGGCAGCCCGCCGTTCTCCCACTCGGCACAGATGTACGGACCCGGGCGCACGATCGCCCACAGCCCCGCCCGCCCCACCGCGTCCAGGAACCGGCCGAGCGCCCCCACATCCCGGTACACCCCCTCGCGCTCCTCGTGCAGATTCCACGGCACATACGTCTCGACGCAGTTCAGCCCCATAGCCGCCAGCATCGCCAGCCGGTGGTCCCACTGCTCCTCGTGCACCCGGAAGTAGTGCAGGGCACCCGACAGCAGCCGTACGGGCTTCCCGTCGAGCCGGAAGTGGTCGTCCCCCACGGTGAAGTCGGTCATCGTGCTCGTACGCTCCTGTGCTCCGCCGCCCCCGGCGGCCCGGGGGTGAATTGGTCCGACCACCTTCACCCCTGGCGCGCACCGGGTCCATGGACAAAGATCGCTGCTGATTGGACGCAACGGACACAAGGACCCTGGGAACGGGATCATGGACCCTGGGAACGGGATGAAGGACCTCGGGAGGGGAAGACCGCGATGTACCACACCTGGATGCGCTTCTTCACCCCCAGCCCGCTCCACCACCGCCTCGGCCTCGTCTGCCTCGGCGTCGGCCTCCAGCACGGCGCGCTGCCCACCGTCGGCCCCCGCACCCTCGACCACCACGTCGCCGTGATCGTCAACTCCGGCACCGGCTGGTTCAGCGGCCCCGACGGACGCCGCACCCCCGTCACCGGGCCCACCCTCATCTGGCTCACCCCCGGCACCCCGCACCACTACGGCGCCGACCCCGGCACCGGCTGGGACGAGTGCTTCGTCGACTTCACCGGCCCCGCCACCGCCACGTACACCGAACTCGGCTGCATCGAGCCCGACCGCCCCCTCGTCCCGCTCTCCGACACCGCCGCCCCCCGCGCCGCCGTCGGCCGCATCGTGCGCGCCGCCCGCCGCGGCAACCCCCTGCTCGAGGTCGAGACCGCGGCAGCCGTCCACGAACTCCTCGTCTCCCTGCGCCGCGCCCGCGCCGACCTCGGCCCCGACGGCGACCCCGTCCTCCAGGCGCTCGCCCGCGACGCCTACCAGCCGCTCACCGTCGCCGAGCACGCCGCGAAGCACGGCATGACCCCCGCCGAACTACGCACCGCCGTACGGCGCGGCGCCGGGTGCAGCCCCAAGGACTACCTGCTCACCATCCGCCTCGGCCGGGCCAAGGAACTCCTCGCCGCCACCGACCTCCCGGTCGCCGCCGTCGCCCGCCGCGTCGGCTATGACGACCCCGCCTACTTCTCCCGCCTCTTCGCCCGCCGCGTCGGCACCGCCCCCGTGCGCTTCCGCGAACAGCAGGGCCGCAGCGTGCCCGGCGGCTGGAGCGACCAGGTACCCGACCCGGACGCCCCGCCGATGATCGCGCCGTGACGGCGGACGTCTAAGCTCGCTGACCATGAGTACGAGCGAAATCGACGCGTCCGTCCAGGCCGAGCTGAACCGGCTGCGCGAGAGCATCGACAACATCGACGCCGCCGTCGTCCACATGCTCGCGGAGCGCTTCAAGGCCACCCAGCAGGTCGGCCGCCTCAAGGCCGACCACCGGCTGCCGCCCGCCGACCCGGCCCGCGAGACCCGCCAGATCACCCGGCTGCGGCAGCTCGCGCAGAGCGCCAACCTGGACCCGGCGTTCGCCGAGAAGCTGCTGAACTTCATCATCGCCGAGGTCATCCGCCACCACGAGCGCATCGCCGAGGAAGCGGGGAACGGGGACGCCTACGGGAACGGGAGCGCTACGGCTGCCGAGGCCTGACAG
Organism: Streptomyces sp. NPDC006261; assembly: GCF_040613515.1. Classification (NCBI taxonomy): domain Bacteria; kingdom Bacillati; phylum Actinomycetota; class Actinomycetes; order Kitasatosporales; family Streptomycetaceae; genus Streptomyces; species Streptomyces sp. NPDC006261. Next base: position 127,116 of record NZ_JBEXSI010000007.1, on the reverse strand, counting down.
GCGGCCGGGTGAGCCGGACCCCGAGCACCCCGGCCCTCCTGAGCAGCCCCGCCCCGGCCACCGCCCCCAGCACCGGCCCGGCCCCGTACACCCACAGCCGCCCGACCTCACCCGACAGCAGCGCCGGGCCGAACTGACGGGCCGGGTTGGCCGCCCCGCCGCTCAGCGGACCGAGCACCGCGATCACGAGGGCGGTGACCAGACCGACGGCGTACGGGAGGAGGCTTCGGCCCACCGGCCGCGCCAGGAGCCCGGCGAGCAGCAGCGTCGACCCGGCCAGCACCCCCGCCTCGGCCGCCACCACGCCCCCCTCGCCCCAGCCGGGACCGGGCCGCACCACCGCATGACCGACCGGCGGCAGGGAGACCACGGGCCCCCACAGCAGCCCCGCCAGCCACGTCCCCACCACCGAGCCGGCCGACTGCGCGACGACGTACGGCACCACATCCCGCCCCGGGAACACCCCGAGCCGCCACAGGGCGACGGTGACGGCCGGATTCAGATGCCCGCCCGAGCACCGCCCCGGCGCGCAGAGCATGAGGACGGCGAGCAGCACGCCGACCCCCGCCCCGAGCACGGCGAACGCCACCCCGCCACCGCCGTACCCGTCCGGCGCGAACAGCCACCGAACCCCGCTCACGACCGCCAGGAGCAATAAGGCCGTCAGCCCGAACTCGCAGGCGGCACGACGCGACAGGCCGGGGGAGGGGACAGAAACCAGGTCAGGAACACGGGCGGCGGCATCGCGCGCAGGCGTGAGCGTCATGAGGACGTCCTCGGTACTCGGTGTGCCGCGCCGAGGAGATGGTAAGCGGGCGCATCCACCAAGAGGTATCCCCCTGCGACCACAGCCCCCCGGGGTATCCGCCCACGCCCCCGGGCCGCCCCTACGCCCAGCGAGAACCCCCCCTGTGCCCGCCCCGCCCCGTACGGCAGCATGGGCCCATGTCCGTACTGACGCGCGACGAAGCGCAGACCCGAGCCCAGATCATCGACGTGGAGCGGTACACGATCGCCCTCGACCTCACCACCGGCGAGGAGACCTTCGGCTCCCGGGCCGCCATCCGGTTCACCGCCCACGCGGCCGGAGACACCTTCGTCGAGATCAAGCCCGCCACCCTGCGCTCCATCGCCCTGGACGGACAGCCCCTGGACCCCGCCCTCCTCGACGGGAACCGCTACCCCCTCACCGGCCTCACCCCCGGCCCCCACGAACTCCACGTCGACGCCGCGATGAGCTACTCGCGCACCGGCGAGGGCATGCACCGCTTCACCGACCCCGCCGACGGCGAGACCTACCTCTACACCCAGCTGTTCATGGAGGACGTCCAGCGGGTCTTCGCCGCCTTCGACCAGCCCGACCTCAAGTCCGTCTTCGCCATCGACGTCACCGCCCCCGAAGGCTGGACCGTCCTCGGCAACGGTGTCGCCGAACACACCGGCGACGGGCGCTGGACCATCGCGCCCACCCCCCTCATCTCCACCTACCTCGTCGCCGTCGCCGCGGGCCCCTGGCACTCGGTCACCACCGAGCACGCCGGACTGCCCTTCGGCCTCCACTGCCGGCGCTCCCTCGCGCCCCACCTGGACGCCGACGCGGACGAGATCCTCGGCATCACCCGCGCCTGCTTCGACCGCTACCACGAGAAGTTCGACGAGCCCTACCCGTTCGACTCCTACGACCAGGCCTTCGTCCCCGAGTTCAACGCCGGCGCCATGGAGAACCCCGGACTCGTCACCTTCCGCGACGAGTTCATCTACCGCTCCGCCGTCACCGAAACCGAACGACAGACCCGCGCCATGGTCATCTCCCACGAGATGGCCCACATGTGGTTCGGCGACCTCGTCACCCTCAGCTGGTGGGACGACATCTGGCTCAACGAGTCCTTCGCCGAGTACATGGGCTACCAGACCCTCACCGAAGCCACCCTTCCCCAAGCTCTCAACGCCGTTCGAGCAGGGCAGACCGCATTCCCCGACACCTGGGTCGAATTCGGCGTCACCCGCAAGGGCTGGGGTTACGACGCCGACCAGCGCCCCTCCACCCACCCCGTCGCCCCCGACCCCGACGCCGTACCCGACACCGCCTCCGCCCTCCTCAACTTCGACGGCATCAGCTACGCCAAGGGCGCCTCCGCGCTCCGCCAGCTCGTCACCTGGCTCGGCGAGAAGGACTTCCTCGCCGGGATCAACACCCACTTCGCCCGGCACAAGTTCGCCAACGCGACCCTGGCCGACTTCATCGACAACCTCGCCTCCGCCACCGACCGCGACGTCCACGCCTGGGCCGAACAGTGGCTGCGCACCACCGGCGTCGACACCCTCACCGCCGACGTCCACGAACCCGCCGGGCCCACCGACGCCGGCGAGTCCTGGTCCCTGGCGGTGGAGCGCGCCGGCAGCCGCCCCCACCGCATCACCGTCTCCACCTTCGACCACGCCCTCAACACCCAGGCGGGCCCCGGCCACCTCGCCCCCCGTGACCGCTTCGAACTCGACATCCCCGGCGACGGCACCCCCCTCGTCCGCCCCGGCCGCCGCCCCGCCCTCGTCGTCCTCAACGACGGCGACCTCACCTACGCCAAGATCCGCCTTGACGCCACCTCCTGGGACACCGCCCTCACCCACCTCTCCGCCATCCCCGAGGCCCTGACCCGGGCCGTCATCTGGAACGCGGCCCGCGACATGGTCCGCGACGGCGAACTGGACCCCGCGCGCTACCTCACCGCCGCCCGCACCCACCTCCCGTACGAGAGCGACCTCGCCCTCGTCCAGGGCGTCCTGTCCTTCGCCGGCAGCCAGATCGCCGCCCGCTACGTCACCCCCGAGGTCCGCCCGGCCGCGCTCGCCACCCTCACCAGCCTCTGCCGCGACCTCATCCGCCGCACCGAGGACGGCTCCCACCCGGGCCTGCGCCTCACCGCCGTACGCCACTTCATCGACGCCGCCACCCAGCCCGACACCCTCCAGAGCTGGCTCACCGAAGGCACCGTCCACGGCGGACCCGAACTCGACCCCGAGCTGCGCTGGCGCATCCTCACCCGCCTCGCCGCCCTCGGCGCCACCGACGAGGCGGCCATCGACGCCGAACTCGCCGCCGACCCCAGCGCCACCGGCCGCGAAGGCGCCGCCCGCTGCCGTGCCGCCCTGCCCACCCCCGAGGCCAAGGCCGCCGCCTGGCACGCCATGTTCAGCGACGACACCCTGTCCAACTACCTGTTCACCGCCACCGCCCAGGGCTTCTGGCAGCCCGGTCAGGGCGAGCTCCTGAACGGTTACGTGGACCGCTTCTACCCCGAAGCCACCGCACTCGCCGCCCGCCGGGGCCCGGCCATCGCGGAAGCCGCCGGACGCTACGCCTTCCCCACGTACGCCGTCGACCCCGAGAGCCTCGCCACCGGCACCCGGGCCCTCAAGGACCCGGCCCTCATCCCGGCCCTGCGCCGCAAGCTGGTCGACCAGCTCGACGACCTCCGCCGGGCCCTGGCCGTACGGACCGCGAACGAGTGAGCCGATAAGCCGACAGCTGACAGAGAAGGCGATGGCCGGTGCGTGACAGCCGCTGGAGAGCAGCCGTCACGCACCGGCCGCCGGCCCCTCGCCCCCCAGGCCGGCCGCCCGCAGGTCCGCCAGCAGCTCGGCCTGGCCCGCCAGCACCTCGGTCAGGATCGTCCGGGCCACCCGCAACAGCTCCGCCACCTCCGGAGCGGCCAGCGTGTAGTACACGGCGGAACCCTCCCGCCGCGCCACCACCAGACCGGCACGGCGCAACACCGCCAACTGCTGCGAGAGGTGCGCCGCTTCGACCCCCACCTCACCCAGCATCTCCGAGACCGCGTGCTCACGCTCACTGAGCAGTTCGAGGACCCGGATCCTCACCGGGTGCCCCAACGTCTTGAAGAACTCGGCCTTCAGCCGGTACAGCGGCGTACTCACCGACGGGACCCCGTTCCGTGCACCGGGAATCCGCCGCGGCGCGGTGCTCCAGATCTCTTCTCCATGGGTTCATCCTCCCGTCTCCCCGCCGCCCGGATGAACCGGGGGACCGCCCGGTGCCTCACCGGGCACGGGACGCGCCGGACCGCCGGAGCGGCAGCGTGACCCAGATGCTCTTGCCGCCCCCGTCCGCGTCACCCCGCACCACCGCGCTGCCGCCCAGCTCCAGGGTCAGCTCCACCACCGTGGCCAGACCACGCCCGGCACCGGCCACGGCCGAGGTGTAGAGCGCGGGCCGGTAGGGATGACGGTCATGGACGCCGAACGCGAACGCGTCCGGGCCGCCCGCGAAGATCACCGTCACATCCGGGGACAGCACCGCCGCGTGCCGCACACTGTTGGCCACCAGCTCGCTCAGGATCAGCAACGCGGGCCCCGCACAAGGCTCCTGCGGGCCCACCCCCCACTCCGCCAGCACCTGCTCCGTCGTCTCCCGCGCGATCCGCACCGCCGAGCCCATCGCGGGCAGCGTCAGCACATGCCGGTACGGCAACGAGTCATGAGGCCTGATCACCGGGCAGCCTCCTCGGCCGTACGCCACCCCCGCGGGGCGCGGGAGCCGAGCGGGGACCGTGCCGCGGGAGTGTCGGCGGAACGGCCCACACAGCATGGAGCGAATTGCGGAATCCTGCAATTCGTTGATCAGCTAACTTCCGCCGCTGCCATGCCCCAACTCCCGGGCCTCACCGCACCCGCCGCGTCCGCCGCACCCGCCACATGTGCCGCCCTCGCCGCGTCCGCCGCACCGCCACATGCGCGCCCCCGCAGCACCCGCACCGTTGGAACCACCCGTACACCCGTCCCGGAACCGCACACCCTTACCACCCGAACCCCCGGCAAATGGCCCACACCGGCCACCAGTACCCCTTTCGAGTTCAGATCGTTGGGCTCTTCGGCCGCGCCCCCCGAAACCCGGGACAAGCTGGCATGTCCACCCCCGCCCTCCCGAAGGACCACCCCACCCATGCCCACCCCACCCCTCGCCGGAGGCACCGCGGGCCCCGCCGCACTGCGCCCCCTCATCGACACCGTCCTCACCGCACTCCACGACGGCGCGGCCCTCCGGGACGGCCCCCTCCCCGCCGGCGGACCCGAGACCGTCACCCCCCGCACCCGCACCGCCACCCACCCCCTCATCCCCGACCACGGCACCGGCGCCCACCACGCCCTCCGCGCCCTCGTCACCGCCCTCACCGAAGGCGCCGCCGACCCCGCCCACCCCCACTGCGCCGCCCACCTCCACACCCCGCCCCTCGCCCTCGCAGCCGCCGCCGACCTCGCCGCCAGCGCCCTCAACCCCTCCATGGACTCCTGGGACCAGGCCCCCGCCGCCTCCGCCCTCGAAGCCGACCTCACCACCGCCCTCGCCGCCGAGATCTACCCCCACGCCCCCTCACCCGACGCCGTCATCACCACCGGCGGCACCGAAGCCAACCAACTCGCCCTCCTCCTCGCCCGCGAACGCCACGGCCCCGTCCAGACGATCTGCGCCACCAACACCCACCACAGCGTCGCCCGCGCCGCCTGGCTCCTCGGCCTCCCCGAACCCGTCACCATCCCCGCCCCCACCGGCACCCTCGACCCCGCCGCCCTCGACGAAGCCCTGAGCCACCTCCACCGCCCCCTCCTCGTCGTCGCCACCGCAGGAACCACCGACACCGGCGCCATCGACCCCCTCGACGCCATCGCCGACCTCTGCGCCACCCACGGCGCCGAACTCCACATCGACGCCGCCTACGGCGGACCCCTCCTCTTCAGCCCCACCCACCGCCCCCTCCTCCACGGCCTCCACCGCGCCCAGAGCATCACCCTCGACCTCCACAAACTCGGCTGGCAACCCGCATCCGCCGGCCTCTTCGCCGTCCCCGAACGCCACCACCTCACCCCCCTCCACCACCACGCCCCCTACCTCAACGCCGACGACGACACCGAAGCCGGCCTCCCCGACCTCCTCGGCCGCTCCCTGCGCACCACCCGCCGCCCCGACGCCCTCAAGATCGCCGTCACCCTCCAGGCCCTCGGCCGCACCGGACTCGCCGACCTCATCGACCGGACCGTCGCCACCGCCCACCACCTCGCCGACCTCATCACCAGAACCCCCACCCTCGACCTCTACGAACGCCCCACCATCAGCACCGTCCTCTTCCGCCCCACCGACGCCGACGACCACACCGTCGCCACCCTCCGCCGCACCCTCCTCAACCGCGGCCACGCCGTCCTCGGCCGCGCCCACGCCGCCGGCCGCCTCTGGCTCAAGGCCACCCTCCTCAACCCCCACACCACCCCCCAAGACCTCCAGACACTCATCGACCTGGTCACCGCCACCACCACCGACCTGGCAGTCACCACCACCACAACCCCCCGCACGGAAGGCGACACCCCGCGATGACCGACCGGCCCGCCCCCGACCGGCCAGCCCCCACCCCCGAACCCGACCGACCGCACGACCTCGTCGGCATCGGCATCGGCCCCTTCAACCTCTCCCTCGCCGCCCTCGCCCACAACATCCCCACCGCCCCCGACGACCCCCGCCCCCTCGCCGCGACCTTCTACGAACAACGCCCCGCCTTCCACTGGCACCCCGGCCTCCTCCTCGACGGCGCCAGCCTCCAAGTCCCCTTCCTCGCCGACCTCGTCACCCTCGCCGACCCCTCCAGCCCCTGGAGCTTCCTCAGCTACCTCCGCACCCGCGACCGCCTCTTCCCCTTCTACTTCGCCGAGCGCTTCCACATCCAACGAGCCGAATACGACGCCTACTGCCGCTGGGTCAGCGAACAACTCCCCGGACTCCACTTCGGCCACCAGGTCGACGCCGTCCGCTGGAACACCGAACGCGCCCTCTTCGAAGTCGACTTCACCCAACTCGACCACGACGGCGAAGCCGAAGCCCTCGGCCGCGCCTACGCCCGCCACATCGCCCTCGGCATCGGCACCGAACCCTTCGTCCCCGAACCCCTGCGCCCCCTCGCCGAAGCCCCATCCGTCCCTGTACTCCACTCCGCCGACTACCTCCGCCACCGCGAACGCCTCCTCGCCGCCGACCACATCACCGTCATCGGCTCAGGACAGTCCGGCGCCGAGATTTTCCTCGACCTCCTACGCGCCCGCCCCGAAGGCGCCGAAAAGCTCCACTGGCTCGCCCGCACCCAGGCCTTCGCCCCCATGGAGTACTCCAAACTCGGCCTGGAACACTTCACCCCCGACTACAGCCGCTACTTCCACGCCCTCCCCGAAACCGCCCGCGACGAACTCGTCCCCCGCCAATGGCAGCTCCACAAAGGCATCGACGCCGACACCATCGCCGCCATCCACGACGAGCTCTACCGCCGCACCCTCCACGGCGGCTGGCCCGACGCCACCCTCACCCCCGGCGTCCACGTCCGCACCGCAGGCCGCCTCGCCAACACCCGCGTCGAACTCCACCTCGAACACACCCAGCAAGGCACCCGCTCCCGCCTCACCACCGACGCCGTCATCCTCGCCACCGGCTACCGCGAACGCCCCCTCGACGCCCTCCTCGGCGGCCTCGACCCCTACCTCCGCCGCGACGCCTCCCACCGCCCCCGCATCGACGACCAGTACCGCCTGATCCTCGACCGCGCGGTCACCGGACACGTCTACGTACAGAACGCCGAACGCCACACCCACGGCGTGGGCGCCCCCGACCTCGGCCTCGCCGCCTGGCGCAGCGCCACCATCCTCAACAACCTCACCGGCACCACCCCCTACCCCCTCCCCGAACGCACCGCCTTCACCACCTTCGGCCTCACCACCGGCCACCCCCGCGTCCCCGCCCAGGCCCCCGCCCTCATCCCCCTCAGCCAATCCGTCTGACCCACCGGAACACAGAACGGCCCGGGACCCACCACACACGGAGCCCCGGGCCGAACGAACAACACACCCCACAGAGTTACGGGAACACCGGCGTCCCCTCACGCGTCAGCCGCCACCCCACCGAAGCGAACGCCGCCGGATCCACCGACCCCTTCGCCTGCACCCACGCGATGATCGTGTTCCGGATCTCATCCGAATTCGCCCACAACTGCTTCGCCCCCGGCACATGCGGGAAATTGCCCCCTCCGCTCGCCCGGTAGTTGTTCACCGCGAACACGAACCGCGCCGCCGGATCCACCGGCTTCCCCTCGAAGGACAGCCCCACGATCCGCGAACCCACCGGCTGGGCGATATCGATGTCGTACGTCACCCCCGACACCGCGTCATAGTTGTAATCCGGAATCCCGTCCGCATTCGTCAGCTTCGCCGTATCCACCGGACCACCCGGCGCAGTCTGCGCGTAATACCGCGCCGAATACTCCAGATACTCCTTCAACTGCGCCCCCGTCAGCAGCCGCGCCTCCAGCGTGTTCTCGAACGGATACAGCCCCGCCGCATCCCGGATCGTCACATCACCGGCCGGAACCCCAGCCGTACGCGAGAAGCACGACGCCTGCGACAGCACCGGCAGCTCCGCGTACTCCCCACCCGCCAGCGCCCCCGCCACCGTCTCCGCCTGCACCTGGTTGATCAGATCGATGATCGGCTCGTCCTTCCACGGCGCATCCGCCGTCGACATCGCCACCACCGACGTACCGATCACTTGATTGACGTACGCCACCACCTTCCGGTGCTCGTCCCGCAACAGCGAGACCACCTTCCGGTCCTCGGCCACCGCATTCGAGTTCAGCACCTGCGAACCCGCCTTCTCGACCGTCCAGCGCCCCTTCTCCCACACCAGATCAAAATCGAACAGCGTCAGCCGCTGCCCCCACTTCGCCGGCTCCGAAAGAACCACCCGCTTCCCCGTCACCTTGTTCATGACGAAGTGCTCGGCGATCTCCACATGCGCATGCCCCACCAGAATCGCGTCGATCCCCGGCACCTGCTCCGCCACCAGACCCGCCGCATTCTCGACGTACGGCAACTGATCCCCGTACGACGACGTCCCCGACGAACCCGAATGCGCCGACACGATCACCACATCAGCACCCATCGAACGCAGCTTCGGCACCCACTTCGCCGCCTGCTCCTCCAACCCCGGGAACACCATCTTCCCGCCCACATTCACCTTGTCCCAGATCGCGATCCCCGGATTCGTCAACCCCAGAACCGCCACCCGCACATCACGCCCGAACGGCGTCCGCAACCGCTTGATCACATACGGGGCGAACGCCGGCCGCAACGTCTTCGCATCCAGCGCATTCGCCCCCAGCAGCGGAAAATCACACTGCTCCTCGAACTTCCGCAGCACCGGAATCCCGTAATTGAACTCGTGATTCCCCAGCGCCGCCGCGTCATACCCGATCGCGTTCATCGCCTGCGCCATCGGATGCACCGGACCACGACGAGCCGTGATCGGATCGACCTTCGCGTAGTAGTACGACAACTGCGTGCCCTGGATCGTGTCACCCGCGTCGATCAACAACGTGTTCCGGCGCCCCTTCTCCCGGCGCACCTGATCCACCAGCGTCGAGATCTTCGCCAGACCGACATCATTGTGAGCAGCGTCGTCGTACTCCTTGTCGGTGAAGTAGTCCCAGTTGAAGACGTTCCCGTGCAGATCGGTCGTACCCATCACCGTGAACGAGTACCGCCTGCCCGGCCGCCCATGACCGTGCCCGTGCCCATGCCCGCGGCCGTGCGCCTCAGCCGCACCCACCACCGCACCGCCCGCCAACGCCACCCCCGCACCGGCGGCAGCCGAACGGCCCAGAAACGTCCTGCGGTCCACGGGGTCCAACGACATCGCTCACTCACTCCTCGTTCAGTACGGGCAACGCGCGTAGATTCTGACCCGCCCCCCGTTCCCCGCAACACCCCACACAGGTTTCGATCCGATGACCCGCCGACACACCACCTCCACACCCACCCCCGTGCCACAGTGAACGCATGACCGAAACCCCCACACCCCAGCCCACACCCACCACCCACCACCCCTACGGCACCCCCGACACCCCCCACGTCACCGTCCGCGGCGAAGCCCACCTCGAAGTCGACCCCGAACTCGCCCACATCGCCATCACCCTCACCGCACGCGGCACCGACCGCCGCACCACCCTCGACGACCTCACCCACCGCAACACCACCACCCTCGACCTCATCAAGAGCTACGGCGACACCATCGAAAAACTCGAAACCGGCACCCTCACCATCAACCCCGAACTCACCCGCCACGGCCGCGCCGAACGCATCCGCGCCTACCACGGCCACATCCAACTCACCGCCACCCTCAACGACTTCACCACCCTCGGCGAACTCATCACCCGCCTCGCCGACCACGAACTCACCCGCATCGACGGCCCCTGGTGGTCCCTGCGCCCCACCTCCCCCCACCACGCCTCTGCCCGCCGCCAAGCCGTCCGCGAAGCCCTCCAACGCGCCCGCGAATACGCCGAAGCCCTCGACACTCGCCTCGGCACCCTCCTCGAACTCAGCGACACCGGCACCCGCCACAGCCCCCTCGGCCGCGCCGCCTTCGCCGAGTCCATGCCCTACGCGGCAGCCGCGGGCGGAGCCGAAGCCGCCGACGCCGCCCCGATCAACCTCGAACCCGTACGCCAGAACATCGACGCCCAGGTCGAAGCGTCCTTCACCCTCATCCCGCCGGCCCTCGGATAAACGCTCATCGGAGCGCACCGCTGCACAATTCAACACTTGTCAATAACCCTTCACCCAAAGGTTGTTGAGGTGTCATGCCGAGCCAAATACCTACCCGTAGGTAAGGTTTAGGCTCGAACCATGCGCCGAGCGAAAATCGTTTGTACCCTGGGACCCGCAACCGACACATACGACCAGATCAAGGCCTTGGTCGAAGCGGGAATGGACATCGCCCGCTTCAACCTCAGCCACGGCTCCTACGCCGAACACGAGCAGCGATACCACCACGTCCGCAAAGCCGCCGAAGAGACCGGCCGCAGCGTCGGCATCCTCGCCGACCTTCAAGGCCCGAAGATCCGCCTCGGACGCTTCCGCGAAGGCCCCGTACTCCTTGAACGCGGCGACACCTTCACCATCACCGTCGAACCCCTCGAAAACGAAGGCAACGGCGACATCTGCGGCACCACCTACGACGGCCTCGCCGCCGACGTCACCACCGGCGAACGCATCCTCGTCGACGACGGCCGCGTCACCCTCGAAGTCACCGACGTCGACGGCCCCCGCGTCCACACCACCGTCATCGAAGGCGGCATGGTCTCCGACAACAAGGGCCTCAACCTCCCCGGCGTCGCCGTCTCCGTCCCCGCCCTCTCCGAGAAGGACATCGACGACCTCCGCTGGGCCCTGCGCACCGGCGCCGACCTCATCGCCCTCTCCTTCGTCCGCACCGGACGCGACATCGACGACGTCCACCGCATCATGGACGAAGAAGGCCGCCGCCTCCCCGTCATCGCCAAGGTCGAAAAACCCCAGGCCGTCGAGAACATCGACGACATCGTCGCCGCCTTCGACGGCATCATGGTCGCCCGCGGCGACCTCGGCGTCGAAATGCCCCTGGAACAGGTCCCGATCGTCCAGAAGCGCGCCATCAAACTCGCCAAGCGCAACGCCAAGCCGGTCATCGTCGCCACCCAGATGCTCGACTCGATGATCGACAACTCCCGCCCCACCCGCGCCGAAGCCTCCGACGTCGCCAACGCCATCATCGACGGCACCGACGCGGTGATGCTCTCCGGCGAGACCAGCGTCGGCAAGTACCCCATCGAGACCGTCCGCACCATGTCCCGCATCGTCGAAGCGGCAGAAGAGGACATCCTCGCCAAGGGCCTCCCGCCCCTCACCGAACGCAACAAGCCCCGCACCCAGGGCGGCGCCGTCGCCCGAGCCGCCGCCGAGATGGGCGACTTCCTCGGCGCCAAGTTCCTCGTAGCGTTCACCCAGAGCGGCGACACGGTGAAGCGCCTCTCCCGCTACCGCTCACCCATCCCGCTCCTGGCCTTCACCCCCGACGAAGCGACCCGCGCCCAGCTCAACCTGACGTGGGGCGTCGAGACCTTCCTCGGCCCGAAGGTCGACTCCACGGACGCGATGGTGGCCCAGGTCGACGAGGAACTCCTGCGCATCGGCCGCTGCGCGAAGGGCGACATCGTGGTGATCACCGCCGGCTCCCCGCCCGGCGTAGCAGGCTCCACCAACCTGGTCCGCGTCCACCACATCGGCGAGGACGACAGCCCGGAGTAGGGCGGCTCAGTATTTCGGCCCGACGTGCGCATCCATGAGGGCGACGGATGCCCGTCGGGCTACGGAGATGTTGTAGGGCTTGCCCGCGCGCGTGCAGTGCGTCCAGACGATGCCGAGCGCGTCGAGTGCATCGGTGTAGAGGCGGCGGATGTCGTCGGAGACGTTGGTGAAGTAGTACCGCGGGTACTCGTAGCGCTTCTGCTCACCTTTGACGATGCGGGTCGTCCAGTTCATGTTCCGGCATCCGTCGGAGTGGATGAGGCCTCGGACGAACTGCCAGGGGTGGGCGTCGACGATTTCCTGTTGCCACCCTAGGAGAACGATCGGCCGATCGTGCTTCTTGCCCGGTCCGTGCTGGGGGAATACGCAGGTCCAGTGCTTGCTGTACGACTTCACCTCGACGCAGTTGTTCCGTCGGCGTCGACCGGTGCGCGGCATGGGCATGACTTTCTGCATGGCCGCTTCCGCCTCGTCGATCACGCCCGGCCAGATGGCGTCGCAGAAGATCGACAGATGATGCTGCCTGGGCTTCGACGTGATGTGTCCGTCGCCCAAGTACAGCCCCAGTAAGTAGGCGTACGCGGCGCGATCAGGCTCGTGGCCCGTGCACACGGGACAGTCGGTGGGCTGTTCGTACTGCACCCCGCGACGCTTGCGGTCCTCGTGCAGCCACCAGCCGACGGTTCCGCGCGGCACGTTGAGGTGTTCGGCAACTGCCCGATTGGTGGTTCCGCTGCGCAAGAGTGCGAGCGCTTCGTCGCGTATCGAGAGGTTGTGCTGCTCCATGCTGCGCAGTTTCCTGCGACCTTCGAAGGCGCGTGCCCCGATCGAAGAGGCGTTCACCGGCAAGGGTGAAGATCGCCAAATTATTGCTCGACCTTGGAATCCAAGGAGAAGTGCCCCGAGTCGGATTCGAACCGACGCTGTATGGGTTTTGAATCCATCGCCTCTGCCGCTGGGCTACCGGGGCCCCTTCGAAACGAAGGATACCGAGGACCCTCCGTGCCTCAAACATACCGTAACTAGGTAGGCTCTTGGGAGCTGCACCCCTGTCCTTCCCGAGGAGCCCCGTGACCACCCCCGAGTCGCCCCAGCCCGTAGACGCCGTCGACGACGACAAGTCGCACGTCCCGCCGCTGACGACCCGCGTCGTCATCGCCGAGGACGAGGCCCTCATCCGCCTCGACCTCAAGGAGATGCTGGAGGAGGAGGGCTACTCCGTCGTCGGTGAGGCGGGCGACGGGCAGCAGGCCGTCGAGCTGGCCCGGGAGCACAAGCCGGACCTCGTCATCCTGGACGTGAAGATGCCGGTCCTCGACGGGATCTCCGCCGCCGAGAAGATCGCCGAGGAGTCCATCGCACCCGTCCTCATGCTCACCGCCTTCTCGCAGCGCGACCTCGTCGAGCGGGCCCGGGACGCCGGGGCGATGGCGTACCTCGTGAAGCCGTTCAGCAAGAGCGACGTCGTGCCGGCCATCGAGATGGCCGTCTCCCGGTTCGCGGAGCTGAAGGCGCTGGAGAGCGAGATCGCGGACCTCTCCCAGCGGCTGGAGACGCGGAAGCTGGTGGACCGGGCCAAGAGCATTCTCCAGACCGACTACGGGCTCTCCGAGCCGGCCGCGTTCCGGTGGATCCAGAAGACGTCGATGGACCGCCGGATGTCGATGCAGCAGCTGGCGGAGGCGCTGATCGAGGACGCCGAGGAGAAGAAGAAGGCGGCCGAGTAGCCGCGTACGTACGCGATCGTACAAAGAAGAAGAGGCCCGCACCCGGCTCAAGAACCGGGTGCGGGCCTCTTCGCGTACGGAGGGGGAAGGGCCTCAGTCCTCGCCCAGGTACGCCTTGCGGACCGAGTCGTCGTGCAGCAGGTCCTGGCCGGTGCCGGAGAGGACGATGTTGCCGACCTCCATCACGTGCGCGTGGTTGGCGAGCGAGAGCGCCGCCTGGGCGTTCTGCTCGACGAGCAGGATGGTGGTGCCCTGCGCCCGCAGTTCGGTGATGGTCGCCATGATCTTCTGCATCATGATCGGGGAGAGGCCCATGGAGGGCTCGTCGAGCATGAGCAGTTTCGGCTGGGACATAAGGGCCCTGCCCATGGCGAGCATCTGCTGCTCGCCGCCGGAGAGGGTTCCGGAGGCCTGCTTCCGGCGTTCCCCGAGGATGGGGAAGAGGTCGTAGGCGCGCTGGATGTCCTTGTTGATTCCCTCGGTGTCCTTGCGGAGGAATGCGCCGAGGCGCAGGTTGTCCTCGATGGACATGCGGGGGAAGATGTGGCGGCCCTCGGGGGAGTGGGCGAGTCCGAGGGAGACGACCTGGTGGGCCGGGACCTTGCGGAGGGACTTGCCGTTGAACTTGATCTGGCCGGTGAGGGGCTTGATCAGTCCGGAGAGGGTGCGCAGCGTTGTGGTCTTGCCGGCGCCGTTGGTGCCGATGAGGGTGACGACTTCGCCTTCTTCGACCTTGAACGAGATTCCCTTGACGGCCTCGATCTTGCCGTAGGCGACGCGCAGGTCCTCGACTTCGAGAAGTGCGGTCATCGGTCGTTCTCCTTGCTGGTGCTCTCGCCGGGGGTGGCGGGGGCGTCCTCGGTCGTGGCCTCGGTCGTGGCCTGTGCCTCGGGTGCGGTGGCCTCGGCCGTGGGGGCCTCCGGGGCGGTGGTGGCCTCGGGGGTCTCCGCCGCTGCGGCGGCTTCGGCGGCTTCGACTTCGGCGACTTCGGCTGCGCCCGGGTCGCCTTCGAAGGGTTCGCCGAGGTAGGCGGCGACGACGCGGTCGTCGCCCTGGACCTCGGCGGCGGTGCCTTCGACCAGTTTCTCGCCCTGGACGAGGCAGGCGACGCGGTCGCAGAGGTTGAAGATGAAGCGCATGTCGTGCTCGATGACGAGGACGGCGATGCCCTTGTCGCGGATGGCGAAGATGAGTTCTTCGGCCGCGCGGGTCTCCTGCGGGTTCATGCCTGCGGTGGGCTCGTCGAGCAGGAGGAGGCCGGGCTCGCTGGCGAGCGCGCGGGCGATCTCCAGCTTGCGCTGTTCACCGTAGGGGAGGTTGCGGGAGAGGTGTTCGGCCTTGTGGGCGAGGCCGACGAACTCCAGCAGTTCCATGGCGCGGGCCTTGGACTCGGCCTCGGCGCGGTGGAAGCCGGGGCCGCGGAGCAGGGCGGACCAGAGGCCTTCCCTGGTGCGGGTGTGGCGTCCGACGAGGACGTTCTCCAGGACGGTCATGTTGGAGAAGAGCCGGATGTTCTGGAAGGTGCGGGCGATGCCGGTCGCCGTGATCTTGAAGGATTTGGCGGGGAGGACGTTGCCCTTGTAGCGGACTTCGCCCTCGGTGGGGATGTAGAGGCCGGTGAGGCAGTTGAAGAAGGTGGTCTTGCCGGCGCCGTTGGGGCCGATGAGGCCGACGATCTCGCCGGAGTTGACGGTGAGGTCGACGGACCGGACGGCGGTGAGGCCGCCGAACCGCATGGTGACGCCGCGGGCGTCGAGGACGGTTTCGCCGGGTGCGCTCACGGCTGCTGCCTCGGCGGTGGTGGTGTCGGTGGTCATCGTCAGGCCCCTGCCTTGGTGAGAGTGGCGGGCGCTTCGTCCTTCTCGTGGAATTCGAGCTGTCGGCGGCGGTTGGCGATGAGGCCCTCGGGGCGGAAGCGCATGAGGAGGACCAGCGCGAGCCCGAAGGCGAAGAGCTGGTAGTCGCTCATGAACTGGAGCTTGGCGGGGATGAGGAAGAGCAGTGCGCCGCCGACGAGCGGGCCGCTGATCGTTCCCATGCCGCCGAGGACGACCGCTGCGAGGAGGAAGGCCGAGTTGGGCGGGACGGCGTGGGCGAACTGGTACTGCTCGGGGGTCACGGTGTAGGTGACGTGTGCCTGTACGGCTCCGGCGAGGCCGGCGAGGGTGGCGCCGAGGGCGAAGGCGATGAGCTTGGTGCGGAAGCCGTTGATGCCCATGGCTTCTGCGGCTGTCTCGTCCTCGCGGATGGCGACCCAGGCGCGGCCGATGCGGGATTCGGCGCTGCGGCGGAAGACCACGACCACGATGAGGGTGACCAGCAGCATCAGGAAGAAGTAGTTCGCGAAGCGGCCGATGGTGAACCCGGCGATGGAGTGGGTGGCGCCGAAGTCGAAGCCGAAGATGGAGAGGTTCGGGATCGAGGAGATGCCGTTGGAGCCGTTGGTGACGTCGGGTCCGGAGGTGCCGTCGAGGTTGAGGACGGCGATGCGGAAGATCTCTCCGAAGCCGAGGGTGACGATGGCGAGGTAGTCGCCGCGCAGTCGCAGGGTGGGGGCGCCGATGAGGACGCCGAAGACCATGGAGGCGGTGGCGCCGACCAGGATGGCCTGCCAGAACGGCAGCTGGATGCCGAGCGGGGAGGTCGGGGAGCCGGAGACCAGGGCGGCGGCGTAGGCGCCGACGCCGAGGAAGGCGACGTAGCCGAGGTCGAGGAGGCCGGCGAGGCCGACGACGATGTTCAGGCCGAGGGCGACGGTGGCGAAGATGAGGATGTTGACGCCGATGGTCGCGTACTGGTCGTCGGACTGGGTGAACGGGAAGGCCGCGGCGGCGACGAAGGCGCCGACGAGGGTCACGTTGCGGTGGCGTGCGGTGAGGGTGGAGACGCGCTGGATGAGGCCGGCTTTCTGGATCGCCGCGAAGCCGAAGCCGGCGGTGATGAGGAAGCCGATGAAGAGCTCGTCGTACTCGGTGGTGATGCCATAGGTGAAGACGGCGAGGCCGAGGGCGAGGACGACCGCGACGATCAGGATCTCGATGTACGAGGGGAGGGTCTTCGCGGGCTGGGCGGGGGTGGTGGCGAGGGTGCCCTTGTAGGTGGCCCAGCGGTTGCTCAGGTTGTGCTTGAACTGGTCGTAGGCGCTGTCGTCGGGGTCGGCGGGGGTGATCTCGGGCCGCTCGTAGGGCAGGGAGCGGGCGCCGAGCCAGCCGATGAGGGTGGCGACGAGGGCGACGTAGGCGCCGGGTTCGAGGTTGACGACGCCGCCGAGGCTGACGCTGATGGCGATGATCGAGAACCAGGCGGTGGCGAGGGCCGCGTAGGAGGCGAGCCGGATCGCGGGGTCGGCGCCTTGGGGGGTGAGCCAGCCCAGGCCCTTGATCCCGTAGGAGGAGAGGCCGAAGAGGGCGACGAGGGCGCCGCTGACGAGGACGAGCCACTGGAGGCCGCCGGGGTAGCCGTAGACCGTGAGGTCGCCGGGGAAGGCGGAGGTCCAGGTCCAGGCGAGGAAGGCGGAGACGACGGTGAGTGCGCCGCCTGCCGTGGCGGTGGCCCGGGCTATGTGCGGCGGGAGGGTGAGCGGGCCGCGGGTGGTGGGTGCGGTCGTTGCGGGTGCGGTGACCGTGGTGGTGGTCTGTGTGGTGGTCATGGTGGTCACGCCCTGTCCGCGACGCGCTCGCCCATGATGCCCTGGGGCCGGAAGAGGAGCACGAGGATGAGGAGTACGAACGCCCAGGCGTTGGCCCAGGACTGGCCGCCGAGCTGTTCGAGGCCGGGGACTTCGGCGATGTAGGCGGCGGCCATGGTCTCGGCGACGCCGAGGGTGAGGCCGCCGATCATGGCGCCGTAGATGTTGCCGATGCCGCCGAGGACGGCCGCGGTGAAGGCCTTGAGGCCGAGGAGGAAGCCCATGCGGAACTGGACTTCGCCGTACTTGAGGCCGTAGGCGACGGCTCCGATGGCGGCGAAGGTGGCGCCGAGGGCGAACGCGACCACGATGATGCGGTCGGTGTTGATGCCCATGAGCTTGGCGGTGTCGGGGTCCTGTGCGGTGGCCTGCATGCCGCGGCCGGTGCGGGTCTTGATGACGAAGTAGCCGAGGACGGCCATCGACACGGGGGCGGCGATGAGCAGGAAGACGTCACCGGTCTGGATGGTGACGGGGCCGAGCTCGAAGGGGCCGCCGGGGATTTCGGGGAAGGTGCGGGCGGACTTGGCGCCCGGGTACCAGGCCCATACGGCTTGCTGGAGGGCGAGCGAGAGGCCGATGGCGGTGATGAGGGGTGCGAGGCGTGGTCCGCCGCGCAGCGGTCGGTAGGCGAATCGTTCCGCTCCGACCGCGATGGTGGTGGCGACGACGATCGCGCCGATGAGCATGAGGGGGAGTGCGAGCAGCACGCTGGTGCCGCTGGGGAGTATGAGCCAGACCGTGAGGGCCCCGAAGCCGCCGGTCATGAAGATTTCGCCGTGGGCGAAGTTGATGAGCTGGACAATGCCATAGACCATCGTGTAGCCGATGGCGACGAGCCCGTACATCGATCCGAGTAGCAGGCCGTTGACCAGCTGTTGCGGCAGTTCGTTCACCGCGGGTCCTCCGTGTCTTTCGCCGGGTATAGAGCAGCGCGGGGCGCCTGGTGTGCGGCGCCCCGCGCTGCCGGTGGTCGTTCAGTCAGGCTGGGTGGTGTCAGCTGGTGAGCTCGCCGGACTTGACCGCGGCCCAGGCGCCGTCCTTGTACTCGTAGACGGTGAGCTGCTTGTTGGTGGTGTCACCGAACTCGTCGAAGGAGACCTTGCCGGTCACGCCTTCGAAGTCGACCTTGCCGACGGCCTCGGCGACCTGGGCGCGGGCGTCGCTCGGGAGCTTGCCGTCGTTGGCCTCGACGACGGCCTTGACGGCCTCGATGATCGACCAGGCGGCGTCGTAGGAGTAGCCGCCGTAAGCCTCGAAGGGCTCCTTGTAGCCGGCCTTCTCGTAGTTCGCGACGAAGTCCTTGGCGGAGGGCAGGGTCTCGATCGGAGCGCCGACCGAGGTGGCGAGGTCGCCCACGCCTTCGGCGCCGGAGAGCTTGATGTACTCACCGCTGTAGATGCCGTCGCCGCCGACGAGCGGGATCTTGGCGCCGGCCTTCTTGATCTGCTTGCTCAGCGGGCCTGCCGCGGGGTACTCGCCGCCGTAGTAGACGACGTCGGCGCCGGAGCTCTTGACCTTGGTGGCGACCGAGGAGAAGTCCTTGGTCTCGGGGTCGATGTGCTCGGTGCCGGCGATCTTGCCGCCGAGCTTCTCGAACTCGGCCTTGAAGGTGCCGGCGAGGCCGGCGCCGTAGGTCTTCTTGTCGTCGATGACGAAGACCTTCTTCTTCTTGGCGTCGTTGAAGAGGTACTGCGCCGCGAAGGGGCCCTGGACCGCGTCGGTGGTGGCGGTGCGGAAGTAGGAGGCGAAGGGGCGCTCCTTGGTCCCCTCGTTCCACTTCTGGCCCTGGGTGAGGGAGGGCGAGGTGTTGGCCGGGGAGACCTGGGCGAGCTTGGCGTCGGCCAGGACCTTCTGCATGGACTCGCCGACGGAGGAGTTCAGCGGTCCGACGGTGCCGAGGACCTTCTTGTTGGCGACGAACTTGCTCGCGTTCTGCTGGCCGGACGACGGCTGGGCCTGGTCGTCGAGGGCCTGGATCTCGAAGGTGACGCCTTCGACGTACTTCTTGGCGTTGGCCTGCTTGGCGGCGAGGTCGGCGGAGTTCTTGATGCCGAGGCCGAGGGCGGAGAGGTCGCCGGTGAGCGGGGCGTCGAGGCCGATGACGACGGTCGTGGTGCCACCGTCGCCGTCGCTGCCGCCGCCCTTGCTGTCGTCACGCGATCCGCAGGCGGTGAGGGTGAGTGCTCCGGTGGTGAGCACGGCAGTGAGTATGAGCAAAGAACGGTGTCGCACGAAAAGTCCTTTCCCTGGCGCGGCCTCCTCTGCTTGAGGTGCCGTGTCGGTCGCCGGGCCGTACTGGGGTGGTGCGAGGGGGCTGTGCTGCAGACGTGCCCGGCGGCGCGGTGACTGGCGGTGACTCTAAGCGCAGCTGGGGGCGTCCGGGACGGGTCGGCGACGGATGTGACGCTCTTGTTATGCCGTTGAGCAAGGCTTGAGGTTCCTGGGTGCGGATGTGTGGCTTTGGCACGGAGTGCGGAATGACCACATGCTGAGAACGCGCAGCTCTGCTAAGGGGCTTGGGGTGATCTTGGTGCTGACGCGGGGTGGGGGTGGCGTCGGGCGTGCCGGGGCGCCCCGGGGGCCTCGGGCCGGGTCGGCGGCTGGTTCTCGCATTTCGCGGTTGTTACGCAGTGTTACAACGGCGAAGGTGCGTTCGGGTCCGCTGAGGCCAATGTGGCTGTTGAGTGGCTCATGGAACGTCGTGCGCCGTCAAGGGTGTTGACCGAGTGTGGTGATCGACGCCGTCGGATTTGGTGGGGATATGGTGCTGCCCGGCCGGAACGCGGAGGTGCGATTCCGGCCGGGCAGTGGGCCTTGCGGGGGCGGTACGGGGGTGACGGGGTGTGCTCTCGGGGTTCGGGGTTAGGGGGTCAGCCGGCGTCGGGGCGGGGGGCGTCGCGGAGGAGGCAGGTGAGGCGGGCGGTGCAGACCCGCTTGTCCTGTTCGTCGGTGATGACGATCTCGTACGTGGCGGTCGAGCGGCCGCGGTGTACGGGGGTGGCGACGCCGGTGACGAGGCCGCTGCGGGCGCCTCGGTGGTGGGTGCAGTTCAGGTCGACGCCGACGGCGATCTTGGTCGCGCCGCCGTGCAGCATGGAGCCGATGGAGCCGAGGGTCTCGGCGAGGACGGCGGAGGCGCCGCCGTGCAGGAGGCCGTAGGGCTGGGTGTTGCCTTCCACGGGCATGGTGCCGACGACGCGGTCGGCGGCGGCCTCGACGATGGTCACGCCCATGCGTTCGCCGAGGTGGCCGGCGGAGAAGAGGGCGGGCAGGTCGACGCCGAGTGTCGCGTACTCGTCGATGACTTCCTGCGGGAAGAGGGGTGCGGTGTGCTCGCCCATGGGTCCGGCTCCGATCGTCTGCGCTGGTTCATCGCTGTGTGCACTGTTCTTACCAGACGGCTGAGCGGACGCTTAGGGGGTGGCGGTTCTCAGTGGCTTCGGGGGTTTCCGGAGTCGCCCCGGAGGCTCTCGGATTCGCTTCCGGGGCTCTCGAAGCGGATGACGACCGACTTGCTGGCCGGGGTGTTGCTGGTGTCCGCGGTGGAGTCCAGCGGGACCAGGACGTTGGTCTCGGGGTAGTAGGCGGCGGCGCAGCCGCGGGCGGTGGGGTAGTGGACGACGCGGAAGCCGTCCGCCCGGCGCTCCACGCCGTCCGTCCACTCGCTGACGAGGTCGGTGTAGGAGCCGTCGGTGAGGCCGAGGGCGGCCGCGTCGTCGGGGTTGACCATGACGATGCGGCGGCCGTTCTTGATGCCGCGGTAGCGGTCGTCGAGGCCGTAGATGGTGGTGTTGTACTGGTCGTGGGAGCGCAGGGTCTGCAGCAGGAGTCTGCCTTCGGGGAGTTCGGGGAACTCGACGGGGGCGGCGGTGAAGTTGGCGCGGCCGGTGGCGGTGGGAAAGCGGCGCTCGTCGCGGGGGGCGTGGGGGAGGGTGAAGCCGCCGGGGCGGGCGATGCGGGCGTTGAAGTCCTCGAAGCCGGCGACGACGCGGGAGATGCGGTCGCGGATGGTGGCGTAGTCCTGCTCGAAATCCTCCCACGGCGTACGGGAGTTGGCGCCGAGTACCGCCCGGGCGAGGCGGGCGACGATGGCCGGCTCGGAGAGCAGGTCGGGGCCGGCGGGGGTGAGGTTGCCGCGGGAGGCGTGGACCATGCCCATGGAGTCCTCCACGGTCACGAACTGTTTGCCGCTCGCCTGGACGTCCTTGTCGGTGCGGCCGAGCGTGGGGAGGATCAGCGCGCGGGTGCCGGTGACGGCGTGGGAGCGGTTGAGCTTGGTCGACACGTGGACGGTGAGGCGGGCGCGGCGCATGGCGGCCTCGGTGACGGCGGTGTCGGGGGTGGCGGCGACGAAGTTGCCGCCCATGGCGAAGAAGACCTTGGCCTCGCCGTCGCGCAGGGCCTGGATGGAGCGCACCACGTCCAGGCCGTGGTGGCGGGGCGAGGTGATGCCGAACTCCTTGTCGAGGGCGTCGAGAAAGGCGGGTGCGGGCCGTTCGAAGATGCCCATGGTGCGGTCGCCCTGGACGTTGGAGTGGCCGCGCACGGGGCAGACGCCGGCGCCTGGGCGGCCGATGTTCCCGCGCAGGAGGAGGAAGTTGACGACTTCCCGGATGGTGGCAACGGAGTGCTTGTGCTGGGTGAGGCCCATGGCCCAGCAGACGATGGTGCGCTTCGAGGCGAGGACGAGGGCGAGGGCCTGCTCGATCTCGGCGCGGGTGAGGCCGGTGGCGGTGAGGGTCTCGTCCCAGTCGGCGACTTCGGCGGCCTTGGCGAACTCTTCGTAGCCGTGGGTGTGTTCGGTGACGAACACGGTGTCGACGGCGCCTTCGGTGGCGAGGACCAGCTTGTTGAGGAGGCGGAAGAGTGCCTGGTCGCCGCCGATGCGGATCTGGAGGAAGAGGTCGTTGAGCGCTGTGCCCTTGAGCATGCCGTGCGGCGTCTGCGGGTTCTTGAACCGCTCCATGCCGGCTTCGGGGAGCGGGTTCACCGAGATGATCTTCGCTCCGGAGTTCTTCGCCTTCTCCAGGGCGGAGAGCATCCGGGGGTGGTTGGTGCCGGGATTCTGCCCGGCGACGATGATCAGGTCGGCCTGGTGGATGTCCTCCAGGGAGACGCTGCCCTTGCCGATGCCGATGGTCTCGTTGAGCGCCGAACCGGACGACTCGTGGCACATGTTGGAGCAGTCGGGCAGGTTGTTGGTGCCGAACTCACGGGCGAAGAGCTGGAGGAGGAACGCGGCCTCGTTGCTGGTGCGCCCGGAGGTGTAGAAGAGGGCCTCGTCGGGGGAGTCGAGCGCGGTCAGCTCCTCGGCGATGATCGCGAAGGCGCGCTCCCAGGTGATCGCCTCGTACCGGTCGGCGCCTTCGGGGAGGTACACCGGCTGGGTGATCCGGCCCTGCTGGCCCAGCCAGTAGCCGCTGCGCCCGGCGAGGTCGGCGAGGGGGTGGGCGGCGAAGAAGTCGGGGGTGACGCGGCGCAGCGTCGCCTCCTCGGCGACGGCCTTCGCCCCGTTCTCGCAGAATTCGGCGGTGTGCCGCTTCTCGCCCTCGGGCCAGGCGCAGCCGGGGCAGTCGAAGCCGTCCTTCTGGTTGACCTTGAGGAGGGTCCGCGCGGTGCGGCGCACGCCCATCTGCTGCCTCGCGATGCGCAGGGAATGGGCGACGGCGGGCAGCCCGGCGGCGGCGTGCGGGGCCGCTTCGACCTGCGGGGCGTCCTGGACCGGGTCACCGGTCGGCGGCTTGCTGGCCATGATGCTGCTCCCCTTCGAGCGCTGTGTCCGCGTGCTGTGTGTCCTCACCATCGATCCTGTCACGGCTGCGCAAGGCCGTGCCGGTCCGGATTGTCAGTGGGCCGTGGCAGGATCGGGGGCGTGGCTGAGACGGCATCGAAGAAGACGGCAGACAACCGACCGCGCCTGCTCCTCATGGACGGGCACTCCCTGGCGTACCGGGCGTTCTTCGCCCTGCCCGCGGAGAATTTCACGACGGCGGTGGGGCAGCCGACGAATGCCGTGTACGGCTTCATGTCGATGCTGGCGAACACCCTGCGTGATGAGGCGCCCACGCACTTCGCGGTGGCGTTCGACGTGTCCCGCAAGACGTGGCGTGCGCAGGAGTTCCCGGAGTACAAGGCGAACCGCTCCAAGACCCCCGACGAGTTCAAGGGGCAGGTCGAGCTGATCGGCGAGCTGCTGGACGCGATGCGCGCGGACCGGTTCGCGGTGGACGGGTTCGAGGCGGACGACGTCATCGCGACGCTGGCGACCCAGGCCGAGGCGGCCGGGTTCGAGGTGCTGATCGTCACCGGCGACCGGGACTCCTTCCAGCTGATCACGGAGAACGTGACCGTGCTGTACCCCACGAAGGGGGTCTCCGAGCTGACCCGGTTCACCCCGGAGAAGGTCGTCGAGAAGTACGGGCTCACCCCGCAGCAGTATCCGGACTTCGCCGCCCTGCGCGGCGACCCGTCGGACAACCTGCCGGGCATTCCGGGTGTCGGTGAGAAGACGGCCGCGAAGTGGATCAACCAGTTCGGTTCGTTCGCCGATCTGGTGGAGCGGGCCGACGAGGTCAAGGGCAAGGCCGGGCAGAATTTCCGCGACCACCTGGACGCGGTGAAGATGAACCGCGTGCTGACCGAGATGGTCCGTGACGTGGAGCTCCCGAAGTCCCCGGCCGAGCTGGAGCGCGCCCCGTACGACCGCACGGCGGTCACCGGCGTCCTGGACATACTGGAGATCCGTAACCCGAGCCTGCGCGAGCGACTCCTCGCCGTCGACCCGGGTGCGGCGGAGGCCGAGCCGCCCGCGCCGGCGGCCGGTATCGAGCTGGACGGGGTCGTGCTCGGCTCGGGCGAGGTAGCTCCGTGGCTGGAGGCGCACGGTGCGCAGCCGCTCGGCGTCATGACCGTGGACACCTGGTCGCTGGGCGCCGGCACGGTCACCGAGGTCGCGCTCGCCGCCGCCGACGGGGCAGCGGCCTGGCTGGACCCGACGCAGCTGGAGGAGGCCGACGAGCGGGCGTTCGCCGCGTGGGTGGCGGACCCGGAGCGGCCGAAGGTGCTGCACAACGCGAAGAACGTGATGCGGGTCTTCCCGGAGCACGGCTGGCAGCTCGAAGGCGTCGCGATGGACACCGCGCTCGCCGCGTATCTGGTGAAGCCGGGGCGCCGCTCCTTCGCCCTGGACGCGCTGGCCGTGGAGTACCTGGGCCGGGAGCTGGCGCCGGCCGCCTCCTCGGACGGGCAGCTGGCCTTCGGCGCTGACGACCGGGCCGAGGCGGACGCCCTGATGGCGCAGGCCCGCGCCGTGCTGGACCTGGGCGACGCGTTCACGACCCGCCTGAAGGAGGTCAACGCCACCGAGCTGCTCCACGACATGGAGTTGCCGACGTCGATCCTCCTGGCCCGTCTGGAGCGGCACGGGATCGGGGCGGACCGGTCCCATCTGGAGGGCATGGAGCAGCAGTTCGCCGGGACCGTGCAGCAGGCGGTGAAGGAGGCGCACGCGGCGGTGGGCCGGGAATTCAACCTCGGTTCGCCCAAGCAGCTCCAGGAGATCCTCTTCGGTGAGCTGGGCCTTCCGAAGACGAAGAAGACGAAGACCGGATACACCACGGACGCGGACGCGCTGGCCTGGCTGGCCGCGCAGACCGAGCACGAGCTGCCGGTCCTGATGCTGCGCCACCGCGAGCAGGCCAAGCTCCGCGTCACGGTCGAGGGCCTGATCAAGACGATCGCCGCCGACGGCCGCATCCACACCACGTTCAACCAGACGGTGGCGGCGACCGGCCGGCTCTCCTCCACCGACCCCAACCTGCAGAACATCCCCGTCCGCACCGACGAGGGCCGGGCGATCCGCCGGGGTTTCGTCGTCGGCGAGGGATTCGAGACGCTGATGACGGCGGACTACAGCCAGATCGAGCTGCGGGTGATGGCCCACCTCTCCGAGGACGCCGGTCTCATCCAGGCGTTCACCTCCGGCGAGGACCTGCACACCACGGTCGCCTCGCAGGTCTTCGGCGTCGAGAAGGACGCTGTCGACCCGGAGATGCGCCGCAAGATCAAGGCCATGTCGTACGGACTGGCCTACGGTCTCTCCGCGTTCGGCCTCTCCCAGCAGCTGAACATCGACCCGGCCGAGGCGCGGGTGCTGATGGACACCTACTTCGAGCGGTTCGGCGGGGTACGGGACTATCTCCGCCGGGTCGTCGAGGAGGCGCGGGCCACCGGTTACACGGAGACGATCCTCGGCCGCCGCCGCTACCTCCCCGACCTGAACAGCGACAACCGCCAGCGCCGCGAGGCCGCCGAGCGGATGGCGCTCAACGCCCCGATCCAGGGAACTGCCGCGGACATCGTGAAGGTGGCGATGCTGCGGGTGGACCGGGCGCTGCGGGAGGCGGAGCTGACCTCGCGGATGCTGCTCCAGGTCCACGACGAAATCGTGCTGGAGATCGCGAGGGGCGAGCGGAAGCAGGTGGAGCAGATCCTGCGCCGCGAGATGGCGGGCGCGGTCGAGCTGCGCGCCCCGCTGGACGTCTCGGTCGGCGTCGGCAAGGACTGGGAGTCGGCGGCCCACTGAGCCAGGGAACGCCGAAGGGCCCGGAACCGCCACGGTTCCGGGCCCTTTCCGTTCCTCTACTTCCGGCCGGCAGGCGCTTCGGCAGGGGACCGGTCCGCCAAGGGCACCTGCCCCGGGCCGCCGTCCTCCGTCGGCCGCGGCTTCCGCAGCAGCCGCATCCACACCCCGTACAGCAACAGCCCCGCGCCCAGCCCGGCGCCCGCGCCGAAGCAGGCGGTCGGGATGATGTCGAGCGGGTTCTCGATGCGCCCGAAGTGGGCGTACCAGCGCACGCACCGGTGGGCGATGCCCAGCACCACACAGCCGGCCAGCAGCCCGAGCGCGCCCCACCGTTCGCCCCGGCCGAGTGCCGGGAGCGCCTGTGGCACCGGGGCCTCGGCGGTCCGCCGCAGCCCGGTGGCGACGAACCAGACCAGCACGGTGAGGGCCAACGCCGAGCTGCCGTACTGCGCGAACTGGTAGAGCGGGAAGCCTCCGACGCTCCGGTTCAGGAAGGGCAGCAGCTCCGTCCCCCACCGGCTGTGATGGGTGAACGCGTCCCACACCACGTGCGTGGCCGCCCCGAGTGCGGCGGACCGTACGAACCACAGCCAGGCGGACGGCCCGAACGACTGCCGGGTCCACCGCTCTCCCCGTACGAAGGTGTGGACGCGGCCCCGTAGGCGTACCGGTAGCAGCGCCACCAGCGGTTCGCGCAGCGCCGCCCACACCGCCACCAGCACGGCGGCGATCAGCACGTTCACGGTGACCACGCCGAGGAAGGTGTGTGTGAAGTCGCCGAACTTCATGGCCCCGGGGATCACCGTGTCCGCGAAGTACGTGACGTCGGGCGCGAACGAACCGGCGATGAGGGCCGAGGGGAACAGCTTCCAGCGGGCGGTCCCGTTCCGGCGGACGGCCGGGAGCACGGCGGCGGCATGGCTGAGGGTGAACGGCATGGCGGCAAGTATGCGGGAACGTCCGGCACCGCACGTCAGGGCACCCTCCGTTGCCCGCCCGGACAACGTGTGTGCAGGAACGTGAAAAAACAGTAAGAAGCGGTCAGGGTACGGTGCCTGGGCACCACGGGGTGCCGTAGGGTCGCTTGAGTCCTGCGCTGGGGAGCGCGAGCAGCCTTCGAGGGGGAGGGACCGGAACGTATGGCAGCGCACATTCGCCGACGGCTGCGCAAGGGGGCCACGACCACCGCGGTGGCGGCGGCCGCCGTGGCGGCGCTCGCGGCGTCCCAGGCACCCGCGGCCCCGCTGGCCGAAGGGTCCACGGGCGGCGACCAGCAGGCCGCCGGCGGTGAGACGGGCGGCCCGGAGGACGGTGCCGCCACGGGCAACTCGCCCTACTACACCGACCTTCCGCCCCTCGTCACGCCCGGCAGACCCGGTTCGTCCAGCAATCTCCCGGCCGCCACCGGAAGTGCCGAAGCGGGCATACCGGCCTCCATCCTGGCCGCGTACAAGCAGGCCGAGCGGACCGTCGCCAGCACCGACCCGGCCTGCCGGCTGCCCTGGCAACTCCTCGCGGCGATCGGCAAGGTCGAGTCCGGCCAGGCTCGCGGCGGCCAGGTCGACGCGAACGGCACCACCCCCACCCCGATCCTCGGCCCGGCCCTCAACGGTCAGGGCTTCGCGCTGATCAAGGACACCGACGGCGGGGCGTACGACGGCGATGCCGTCCACGACCGTGCGGTCGGCCCGATGCAGTTCATCCCGTCCACCTGGGCCACCTGGGGCCAGGACGCGAACGGTGACGGCCGCAAGGACCCCAACAACATCTACGACGCGGCGCTCGCCGCCGGCCGCTACCTCTGCGCGGGCGGCCGGAACCTCGCCGTCGCCGCCGATCTCGACCGGGCGGTGCTGAGCTACAACCAGTCGACGGAGTACCTGCGTACGGTCCGCTCCTGGTTCGCGTACTACCAGCGCGGCACGCACGAGGTGCCCGACGGCAGCGGAGTCCTCCCCACCGCTCCCAGCACCCCGTCGCCGAGCCCTGGCCCCCGCCCCGGCGGGACCACGAGCCCGCGCCCCGGCGGGACGACGAGCCCCACCCCCGGCGGGACGACGAGCCCGACGCCCACCCCGCCTCCCTCCAAGCCCGGCGGTACGAAGCCGGGCCCGGGCCCCTCGAAGCCCGGCGACGGCACCACCAGCCCGACCCCCACACCGCCTCCCACGCCGACACCGCCCCCGAAGCCGTCCCCGTCCCCGGCCGAGACCTTCGGCTCCCTGGAGAACGCGGGCACCGGGCCGCTCACCGCCACCGCGGGCGGGACGTTCGACGAGCGGGTCTCCGTACGCGCCCGGAACGCCCTCGGCGCGCCGATGGCCGAGGTGCCCGTCACCTTCACCGTCACCGGGACCACCGGCACCCTTTTCGACGGCGGCAAGAAGACGGTCACGGTCATCAGCAAGGCCGACGGCACCGCCACCGCACCCGCGCTCAAGGCGGGCGAGAAGACCGGCGAGTTCACCGTGACCGCCACCGCGGGCACCACCCGGCCGCGCACCCTCACCTATGCGGCGAGCGTCACCGCCCGCCAGGCCGACGCGATCGTCCGGACCGGTGACAAGGAGCTCGTCGCCGCGCCCGGCGAGAAGTTCGCGGACGCCGTCACCGTCAAGGCCACGTACAAGGGCGCTGCCGCCGCCGGAGTGGCCGTCACCGCCACCATGGTCAAGGACAGCCTGGGGCTCCTGGACAACGACAGGGGGCCGTACTTCGAGGACGCGGCCGGACAGCCGCTGCGCACCCTGGACCTCACGACGGACGCCGACGGCCTGCTCCAGCTCCCGGAGATCTTCGCCGACGAGAACCCGGGCAGGTACAAACTGCGGCTCACGACCGAGGGCGGCGCCTCGGTCGTCATCGAGCTCACCGTCCAGGCCCCGGAGGAGACGGCCCCGGAGGAGACCGAAACCCCCGAAGCCTGACCCACCGCTCCACCGCTCCACCGCTCCACGAACAGCCCCCGTGCCCACCCGGCACGGGGGCTGCCGTCCGTGTTCTCATCTCGCGTCCCGGTTGCTACGGTGCCCCACCCCTGACGAGCCGTCAGTCCCCGTCCCGGGAGGTCGAGCATGCGTGCCCTCGTCGCCGCCGCCATCGGTCTGGCCGCCGCCCTCGCGCTCGTGTCCACCATCTCCGCCGTCGGCTCCCCGCCGGGCGAGACCTCGCCGAAACCCCTGCTCACCACCGTCCCGGGCCCCAAGAGGTAATACCGCAGAGGGAGAGGTCCACCACCATGCGCCGCCGAGCCGGTCTCGTACTCCTGGCCTTCGCCGTGTTCTTCGCCGCCCTGTCGCCGCTGCTGCGCTGGTACGCCTTCCCCCGCCTGGCCAAGGTCCCGCCGAACCAGTACCAGGAGGTCGTCCTGGAGGCGAAGCCCGCCACCCTTCTCGACTACACGACCCTCAAGGCGAAGGAGGTCGAGAAGGTCACCATCGTCCAGACGCTCAAGGGCAACGTGGAGGAATCGGAGAAGATCGAACGCAGCGCCGGCCGGGACGTCGTCGTCTGGGACGCGCTCTCCTACATCGAGGGCCCCGACGGCAAGATGGTCTCCGAGATCCCCGAGCGCTACATCTTCGACGCCCACACCCAGGCCCCCGTCAACGCCACCGGGGAGATGGTCGACGGCGACCCGGTCCGCCGCGAGGGCATCGAGTTCAAGTGGCCCTTCCTCACGGAGAAGCGGGACTACGCCTATTTCGACGCCCAGAGTCGCACCACCGCGCCCATCCACTACAAAGGAACCCGCACCTTCCGCGGCCTGGAGGTCTACTACTTCGAGCAGACCATTCCGTGGACCAAGGTCCCGATGCCGAAGAAGATGCCCATCGAGGGCGTCACCGCCGAGCAGATCGCGCAGACGGGCATGACCCGCTGGTACACCACCCAGCGCATGTTCTGGGTCGACCCGGTCACCGGGGCTCCGGTCAACGGCGAGGAGATCCACGAGGAGGAGCTCCGGAACGCGAAGAAGATGGGAATGTCCGAGGACACCGTCACCGCGTTCTCCGGGCATGTGAAGATGCGCGAGGACTACATCGCGGACACCGTCGAGCTGGTGAAGTCCCAGCGCGTCCTGGTCCTCCTGCTCACCTCGTACCTGCCCTGGGGCTTTCCGGTCCTCGGCATCGGACTGCTCGCGCTCGCGCTGTGGCTGGAGGCGAGGTCGCGCCGGCCGGAGGGAGCGCCTCCGCAGAGCCCTACGAGCGTCTGAGCCTGGCCGAGGTATACCGCGTCGCCTGTACGGTCGTGGGGTCCTCCGGCCACGGGTGCTTCGGGTAGCGGCCGCGCAGCTCCGCCCGTACGGCCTTGTAGCCGTCCTGCCAGAACGACGCCAGGTCCGCCGTGACAGCGGCGGGCCGGCCGGCGGGGGAGAGGAGGTGGACCAGGACCGGCACCCCGGCCACCCGGGGCGTCTCGCTCAGCCCGAACAGCTCCTGGAGCTTCACCGCCAGTACGGGCTGCTCGCCGCCGTACTCGACCCGGATACGGGAGCCGCTCGGCACCTCGATCCGCTCCGGCGCCAGCTCGTCCAGCCGCACCGCCTCACCCGTCGCCCACGGCAGCAGCCGGCGCAGCGCCTGGCCCGCGTCGATCCGGCCCAGGTCGGAGCGGCGCCTGGCCCGTGACAGCTCCGGCTCCAGCCACGCCCCGGTCTCCGCCAGCAGCGCCTCGTCCGACACATCGGGCCACGGCGCGCCCAGCACCCGGTGCAGGAACGCCAGGCGCAGCCGGAACTGCTCACTGTCCCGGGTCCACCGCAGCAGCCCGAGACCTTCCCGCCCGAGCCCCTCCACCAGGGCCCCGCGCACCAAGTGCGGATCCGGCTGCTTCAGCGGCCGCACCGCCAGCTCCACCGCCCCCACCCGGTCCACCGACCGGGCCACCACCTCGCCGTCCACCCAGCGGACCTCCTCGCCCCGCACCCGCAGATGCCCGGCGGCCAGGAGCGCCGTGGCCTCGTCGACCACCGCCGCCAGCCGCACCCGGGCCGAGGCCGCGTGGGAGGGCCGGTCCGCGACGGCGACGGCCAGCCAGGGCGCGCTGCGCAGCCGCGAACCGTCCCGCAGCTCAGCGCCCGTCCCCGACACCATGAGGAAGGCCCCGTCGCCCCGGGTCCGCGCCACCCGCTCCGGGAAGGCCAGCGCGGCGACGAGCCCCACGACGGCGTCGTCGGAACCACCGCCTGCGGCGCCACCGGACGCGGAGCCCAGGGACGACGACAGCCGCCGCACCTCCTGCTTCCAGCGCCCCGCGTACCCGTCCTGCCCCCGGCGGGCGGTCCGCAGCGCCGCCGCGAGATCGTCCCCGTACTCCCTCGGCGGCTCTTCACTCAGCAGCGCCACCACCTCCGCGGCCCGCCGGGCCCCGGCCTCCCGGGCGCCGTCCAGCAGGGCGCGGGCGAGCCGGGGGTGCAGCCCGAGGCGGGACATCCGTACGCCCCGGTCGGTGACCCGGCCCTGCGCGTCCACCGCGCCGATCGCCTCCAGCACCTCGCGGGCGGCGCCCATGGCCCCGGCGGGCGGCGGGTCCAGCAGGGCGAGCGAGGAGGCGCCCGGGTCGCCCCAGCACGCCGCCTGGAGCGCGAACGCGGCGAGGTCGGCCACCTTGATCTCGGGTGAGGGGAAGCGCGCGAGCCGCCCGTCCTCGGCCTGCTCCCAGCACCGGTACACCGCCCCCGGCGCCTCCCGCCCCGCCCGGCCCGCACGCTGCCGGCCCGCCGCCTGCGAGGCCCGTACGGTGGTCAGGGCGCTCAGGCCCCGGGCGTGGTCGGTACGCGGTTCCCGGGCCAGGCCCGAGTCGACGACGACCCGCACACCCGGCACCGTCAGGGACGACTCCGCCACCGAGGTCGCCAGGACCACCCGCCGCCCCTCGGAGGAACCGGCGAGCACCGCGTCCTGCACGGCGGCCGGGGCGCGCCCGTGGACCTGGAGCACCTCGGCGGCCACCCCGGCGAGCTGGCCGGCCACCCGCGCGATCTCCCCGACACCGGGCAGGAAGCAGAGCACGTCCCCCTCCCGCTCCGCGAGGGCCCGCCGCACGGTCGCGGCCACATGCGTCAGCAGCGCCGGATCGACGCGCATCCCGTGCGGCGGCTTCACCGGCCGGGCGGGTGGCGCCCAGACGACCTCCACCGGATGCGACACGCCCTGCGCCTCGATCACCGGTGCGTCGCCCAGCAGCCGGGCCCACCCCTGCGCGTCCGTCGTGGCGGACGCCGCCACCAGCCGCAGATCGGGCCGGATCGCCTCCCGTACGTCCAGGAGGAAGGCGGCCACCGTGTCCGCGTCCAGGTGGCGCTCGTGGCACTCGTCGATGATCACCACGTCGACCCCGGCCAGCTCCTGGTCGCGCTGGAGCCGCTGGAGCAGCACCCCGGTGGTCACGACCTCCACCACGGTGTCCAGCCCCACCACGCGCTCCCCGCGCACGGTGAAGCCGACCCGCCCGCCCGGCTGCTCACCCAGCAGCCAGGCCATCCGCCGTGCCGCCGCCCGTGCGGCGATCCGGCGCGGCTCGGCGACCACGACCCGGCGCACCGGCCCGTTCCCGGTCAGCCCGGCCAGGACGAGCGGGACGAGCGTCGTCTTGC
The DNA here is from genome assembly GCF_040613515.1 of Streptomyces sp. NPDC006261. Classification (NCBI taxonomy): domain Bacteria; kingdom Bacillati; phylum Actinomycetota; class Actinomycetes; order Kitasatosporales; family Streptomycetaceae; genus Streptomyces; species Streptomyces sp. NPDC006261. The sequence goes on along the minus strand of NZ_JBEXSI010000007.1, from coordinate 94,342 downwards.
CGGTGCCGGGCGGGGCGCACAGGACGGCGACGCCCCGGTCGTCGAGCGCGCGCTCCAACGCGGGGACGGCGGTACGGACGGGGAGACGGTCCAGGGCTTCGGTGCGGATCACGCCCCCAGTGTCGTACGGGCGCTCCCCGCGCGGGACCGGCAGGCCCGGCCGGTCAGCCGGGGCTCAGTCCCGCTCGCACACGAAGATCGCCGTCCCCGGAATCAGGTTGCCGCGCAGTGGGGACCAGCCCCCCCATTCCTGGTTGTTCCAGGTCGGCCATTCCGGTTCGACGAGATCGACCAGCCGGAACCCGCCCGCCACCACGTCCCGGACCCGGTCACCGAGCGTGCGGTGGTGTTCCACATAGACGGCGTTGCCCTGCTCGTCCTGCTCCACATAGGGGACGCGGTCGAAGTAGGAGGCGGCGACGGAGAGGCCCTCGGGCCCCGGCTCGTCGGGGAACGCCCAGCGGATCGGGTGCGTCACGGAGAAGACCCAGCGACCGCCGGGCCGCAGCACCCGGCGGACCTCGCGGAAGACCTGCACGGGGTCGGCGACGAAGGGCACCGCCCCGTACGCGGAGCACGCCAGGTCGAAGGAGGCGCCCCGGAAGGGGAGCCGGCCCGCGTCCGCCTCGACGAGCGGGAGGCCCTCGCCGATGCGCAGGGCGTGCTGGAGCTGGCGGTGGGAGAGGTCGAGGGCCACCGGTCGGGCGCCCTGCGCGGCCAGCCAGCGTGAGCACTGTGCGGCCCCGGCGCCGATCTCCAGGACGTCGAGGCCCTTGAGGGAGGCGGCGGGCCCCAGCAGGGCGGCCTCCGCCTCGTCGAGCCCCTCGGGGCCCCAGACGAAGCGGTCGTCCCCCAGGAAGCCGCCGTGATCGCTCTGGTACTCGTCGGCGTTCCGGTCCCACCACCCGCGGCTGGCCCGGCTGCTCTCGGCCTCGTCCGCCGCGCGGCGGGTGGCCTCGGGCTCCGCCGGTTCGTCGGAGTGGGTTCCGTGGATCTCTTGGCTCATCGTGCCCGTCGTTGTAGTTTGCCTTCACTCGCCGCGCGCGGTACGTACCAGAGGTGGTACCGGGTACGGACGCGTGTGCGCGACGCCTTGCCGCACTGCCGTATCGTGTTCGGGCCGATCGGCCCGAACACGCCTCGGAGAACAGGAGTTGCTCCGGTGCAGGGCCGTTACGGGGCCTTCGTGTCCCCGGTCTGCGCCTGTGCGCATTGACCCTGTCCGGCTGCCCCCGTATGCTACAAGTTGCGCTGCGAGCCTGCGCGCCTCAGACCTAGCAGGCCGCGCTCGCGTCTGTTGCATGTCCCCTCGGTTGTCGAGGCGTCTCTCCGGAAACGGATTGCGCGCTTTCCAGGCTGTCCGGCTTCTGCAGAGGCGATACGGGCTTTCGGCGTAGCAGTACCTACGACTCTCTGTCCGTACCGGAGCCCTTTCCCACATGACGAGCAGCACCGAGACCACCGCCACCACTCCGCAGGTTGCGGTCAACGACATCGGCGACGCGGACGCGTTCCTCGCGGCGATCGACGAGACGATCAAGTACTTCAACGACGGCGACATCGTTGACGGTGTCATCGTCAAGGTTGACCGGGACGAAGTTCTCCTCGACATCGGTTACAAGACCGAAGGCGTCATCCCGAGCCGCGAGCTCTCGATCAAGCACGACGTCGACCCGAACGAGGTCGTCAAGGTCGGCGACGAGATCGAGGCCCTTGTCCTCCAGAAGGAGGACAAGGAAGGCCGCCTGATCCTCTCGAAGAAGCGCGCTCAGTACGAGCGTGCCTGGGGCACCATCGAGAAGATCAAGGAAGAAGACGGCATCGTCACCGGTACCGTCATCGAGGTCGTCAAGGGTGGTCTCATCCTCGACATCGGCCTCCGTGGCTTCCTCCCGGCGTCGCTCGTCGAGATGCGTCGTGTCCGCGACCTCCAGCCCTACGTGGGCAAGGAGCTCGAGGCGAAGATCATCGAGCTGGACAAGAACCGCAACAACGTGGTCCTGTCCCGCCGCGCCTGGCTCGAGCAGACCCAGTCCGAGGTTCGCCAGACGTTCCTCACCACCCTGCAGAAGGGTCAGGTCCGCTCCGGCGTCGTCTCCTCGATCGTCAACTTCGGTGCCTTCGTGGACCTGGGTGGCGTCGACGGTCTCGTGCACGTCTCCGAGCTCTCCTGGAAGCACATCGACCACCCCTCCGAGGTTGTCGAGGTCGGCCAGGAGGTCACCGTCGAGGTCCTCGACGTCGACATGGACCGCGAGCGCGTCTCCCTGTCGCTCAAGGCGACCCAGGAAGACCCGTGGCAGCAGTTCGCCCGGACGCACCAGATCGGTCAGGTCGTCCCGGGTAAGGTCACGAAGCTCGTTCCGTTCGGCGCGTTCGTCCGCGTCGACGAGGGCATCGAGGGTCTGGTCCACATCTCCGAGCTGGCCGAGCGCCACGTGGAGATCCCGGAGCAGGTCGTCCAGGTCAACGACGAGATCTTCGTCAAGGTCATCGACATCGACCTCGAGCGCCGCCGCATCAGCCTCTCGCTGAAGCAGGCCAACGAGTCCTTCGGTGGCGACCCGGCCTCGGTCGAGTTCGACCCGACGCTGTACGGCATGGCCGCGTCGTACGACGACCAGGGCAACTACATCTACCCCGAGGGCTTCGACCCCGAGACCAACGACTGGCTCGAGGGCTTCGAGGCGCAGCGCGAGGTCTGGGAGACCCAGTACGCCGAGGCGCAGACGCGCTTCGAGCAGCACCAGGCCCAGGTCATCAAGTCCCGCGAGGCCGACGAGGCTGCTGCTGCCGAGGGCGCTGCCGCCCCGGCCGGCGCTGCTCCGGCCGCCTCCGGCGGCAGCGGTGGCGGCGGCTCGTACTCCTCGGAGTCTGCGGACAACTCCGGCGCCCTCGCGTCGGACGAGGCCCTGGCTGCCCTGCGCGAGAAGCTGGCGGGCGGCCAGAGCTGACGCTCCGGACCCCGACGGCTCATCGGCTGCGGTAAAGCTGTAGAGCACGGAGAGTGAGGCCCGTTCCCTTTGGGGGGCGGGCCTCACTCGTGATTCAGCCCGTCAGGGCGTGACGATGATGTTGGTCAGGCCCCTGCCGCCGGTGACGGTGTTGCTCGCGTACACGGTGGTGCGGCAGGTGGCGCTGTTGTTGGTGACGTTGACGGCGAGCTGCCGGTCGCCGGTGGCGCCGGACAGGTTCGAGGTGTTGTTGCGGAAGACGGTGCCGCAGCCCCAGCCGCCCTGCTGGGTGTGGGTCTCGTAGCCGTTGTTGGTGGTGCGGGCGCCCCTGTTGCCCTGCACCAGGACGTTGTTGCCCTTCACGTCGACCCAGGAGTCGTCGTAGTTGGCCCCGGTGAGCCCGCTGCCGTCGAAGGTGTTGCCGATGATCCGGGCGCCCGTGGTGCCTTCCTTGATGTCGATGTTCTCGCCGCCGACACCCGGCCCGATCGTGTTGTTCAGGATCTGCGCGTTGTCGCTCCGGTCGGACAGGTCGTTCGCCGTCCCGACGTACACGCCCTCGCCCATGCCGCGCCCGTTCTGCCCGGTGTCGTAGACGCGGGAGTTCTTGAGTACACCGTCGCGCGAGGACTTGCGGAAGTGGACGCCCTCCATGTCGAGGTCGTGGACGGTCACCGAGTCGATGACGACGCCGTTCGCCGCGTCGGCCATGATGCCCTTCTGGCCGCCCGTGACCGTGACGCCGTGGACCGTCCAGTACGAGGCGCCGTTCAGGTGCAGCCCGTAGCCGCCGCCCGCCGTCAGGACGGCCCCGCTGGAGCCGGTGAGGGTGATGCGGGCGCCGGGGGTGCCGGGCCTGGTGGCCTTGAAGTTCCCGGTGTACGTGCCGTCGGCGAGCCGGATCGTGTCGCCCGGAAAGACGGTGGTGAGCGCCGCCTTCAGCTGGGCCGCGGTGGACACGTCGATCACGGCCGCCGCGGTGGCGTCCGCGGGCCCGGCCCCTGTCAGGGTCAGCCCGGCGGTCGCGAGGGCGGCGGCCGACAGGGCGGTGAGGGGAGTGCGGGGGCGCATGGGGGGCCTTCCCGTCGGAGGGGTCCAGGACGTGCCCGTACATTCCTGTGCATGAATACGGGATGCGTCCCTGAACGTGTTGCCCAGTGACGGTAGGGACGGCCGTAGGGTGCGTCAAGGTCTGGACCAATACCTGACGCGCCGTGAAGCCCCGCTGCCGGAAAGTGCGGTCGCCGGGAATGCTCATGGAGCGGGCCGCGTTCTTCCCAAGGAACACGAGGAGGAGCGGTAACCGTGCCTGATCCGCAGAGTTTGTACGAATGGGAGCCGAAGGGGCTGGCCGTCGTCGACATGGCGCTGGCCCAGGAGTCGGCCGGCCTGGTCATGCTCTACCACTTCGACGGGTACATCGACGCGGGCGAGACCGGCGAGCAGATCGTCGACGGCCTGCTCGAGACGCTGCCCCACCAGGTCGTGGTCCGCTTCGACCACGACCGGCTCGTGGACTACCGCGCCCGGCGTCCGCTGCTGACCTTCCGACGCGACCGCTGGACGTCCTTCGAGGCCCCGACCCTGGAGGTCCGGGTCGTCCAGGACGCCACCGGAGCGCCCTTCCTGCTGCTGTCGGGCCCGGAGCCGGACGTGGAGTGGGAGCGGTTCGCCGCCGCCGTGGAGCAGGTCGTCGAGCGCCTCGGCGTACGCCTCACGGTGAACTTCCACGGCATCCCCATGGGCGTCCCGCACACCCGCCCCGTCGGCATCACCCCGCACGGCAACCGCACGGACCTGATGCCAGGTCACCGCAGCCCCTTCGACGAGGCCCAGGTCCCCGGATCGGCGGAGTCCCTCGTCGAGTACCGGCTGATGGAGTCCGGCCACGACGTCCTCGGGGTCGCCACCCACGTCCCGCACTACGTCGCCCGGTCCGCCTACCCGGACGCGGCCCTGACCGCGCTGGAGGCGATCACCGCCGCGACCGGCCTGGTCCTGCCCGCGCTCGCCCACTCCCTGCGTACCGAGGCGCACCGCACCCAGACCGAGATCGACCGGCAGATCGGGCAGGGCGACGAGGAACTCGTCGCCCTCGTCGAGGGCCTTGAGCACCAGTACGACGCCGTCGCCGGATCCGAGACCCGCGGCAACCTCGTCGCCGAACCGGTCGACCTGCCGTCCGCCGACGAGATCGGCCGCGAGTTCGAGCGCTTCCTGGCCGAGCGGGAGGGCGACGGCTGAGGGCCCGGGCGCGCCCCGTAGGCTGCGGCCCATGCTGAAAGTGGGCCTGACCGGCGGGATCGGCGCCGGCAAGAGCGAAGTCTCCCGGCGACTCGTCGAGTACGGTGCCGTGCTGATCGACTCCGACCGGATCTCACGCGAGGTCGTGGAGCCCGGAACCCCGGGTCTTGCGGCCGTGGTCGAGGAGTTCGGGCGGGACGTCCTGGCCGACGACGGCACCCTCGACCGCCCGGCGCTCGGCCGTATCGTCTTCGCCGACCCGGACCGCCGCGCCGCGCTGAACGCGATCGTCCACCCCCTGGTCGGCGCCCGCGCCGCCGAGCTGGAGCGGGAGGCGGGTGCGGACGCCGTCGTCATCCACGACGTACCGCTGCTGGCGGAGAACGCCCTCGCCTCCTTCTACGACCTGGTCGTCGTCGTGGACGCGTCCCCCGGGACACAGCTGGACCGGCTGGTGAACCAGCGCGGGATGACCGAGTCCGACGCCCGCGCCAGGATGGCCGCCCAGGCGACCCGCGAGGAACGCCTCGCCGTCGCCGATCTGACCGTCGACAACGACGGGCCGCTGGAGGCGCTGGAGCCGCAGGTCCGCGGGCTCTGGGAGGAGCTACTCCGCAGGGCCGCCGCCACCGGCTGACCCCCGGGCCGGAATACCCGCTCCGGGGCGGATGTTGGAAACCGGGAGCGAAGGGAAGGATGCGATCGTGCCCGAGAGCAACCCGGAAACCCATGTCATCGACTTCCGCGCGGCCGAGCAACTGCTCGACGCCCGGGACCCACGGGGCGCGGTCAAGCTGCTCGACTCGGTGATCGCCGCCCACCCGGAGAACACCGCCGCCCGGCTGCTGCGGGCCCGCGCCTTCTTCGCCTCCGCCCAACTGCGCCCAGCCGAGCTGGAGTTCGAGCTGGTGCTGGAGCGCGAGCCGGACAACGCGTTCGCCCACTACGCGCTGGCCCGCACCTTCGAGCGGGCGGGCCGCCCGGAAGCGGCGACGCGCCACTTCCGGCTCGCGGCGGCGCTGGATCCGAAGCCGGACTACCTGAAGGCTGCCAGGTTCGAGGCGGGGGACTGAGCGGTCCGGGGCCTGAGCGGTCCGGGGCCTGAGCGGTCCGGGACCTGAGCGGTCCGGGACCTGAGCGTCCGGGCTGAGCGCCGGGCGCAGCAGGCCCGTCACGGCGGTTTCATACCGTCCCCCTGGTCCGGCCTGCGCCACCGAGGGCGCCCGCCCCGGTCGGGCTCGTACGGGGGCACGTTCCGGCCCGGCTGGTAGTGCGCCCCCTGGCGCATGCGGTAAATGACCACGCAGAGGTCCAGGACCGTGAGGGCCAGGAGCGCCGCGCAGGCCACCGCCCAGCCCGGCCGCCCGGTCAGGGAGAAGGCCAGCAGGCCGAAGAGCGCCCAGAACGTCCCCCAGAGACTCAGCCACAGCCGCATCCGCAGCGGACTGCGGGCGGTCGCGGGCTCACTGCCGGTACGCATGGCGATCACCTCACCCTCCAGCATGGACCCGTGAGGCCCTCGACGGGAACCGAGGCAGCGGGGCGGGCCGTTGGTCCCTCATGGGTGAGTCACTGGTATGCGAGGGATATGCGGGGACGGCACGCTGGCCGACATCGTCCTCTGCTCACCCGCGCGTCGAGCACGGCTCCGCGGTGACGGCGGTGGACCAGTCGCCGACGGCACCTGACTGCCGGCCCGCCCCACGTGCCGGCCGGCCCCACATGCCGGCCGGCGGCCTTCCTCGCGTACGGGCCGCCGCCCACGCTGACGGGCGGCCTTCCTCGCCTACGGGCTGCCGCAGTCTCCGGCTCGCTCAGTGCACGAAGGTGTAGCTGCGCCACGGCGGACCGTTCTCGGCCGCCACGTCGCTGAACCGGGTGGCCACGTAGGCCGTCCCGTGGCCGGTGCAGTCGCGGGTGGGGTAGAGGACGATGTCGACCAGAGTGCCGTTCTCGATCTCCCGGGCCCCGGTGGCGGCCAGTCGGTGGCAGCCGCGTACCGGGGGACTGTTCACCTGCACCACCGCCTCGCGGTCGGTGTGGTAGGTCACCGGGCCGACGGCGGTGCGGCCGAGGCCGGAGCAGCCCGAGACGGTGAGGGCGAGGAGCGAGGCTGCGGCGACGGCGCCGAGGCGGTGTCGGCGGCGGGGATCGGGCGCGGTCACGGACATGGGCGGGTCCTCGTCTGCTCGTCCGGCTCTCACCGGTGCTCGTCCGGTTCTCATCGGTACGCCTCCGGCCCTCATAGGCACGCAGGGGAGACGTGCTGGCGCTGGCCACCCTGCCCGCTCCCCACCGCCCCGGCATTTCGTGCGCGGCCGACCGGGCGAGGAGCGGAACAGCCGGCAGGCCGTCCGCCCGTCACTGGGCGTAACTGGTGCCGGACCGGTCCCGCGCCCCCCGCATACCGCCCTGAACTGCGGTGACGCAGCCGAGGGAAGGGTTGTCAGACGTCCCGCCTAGACTCGCAGAGTCAGCATGAACCGTGCTGGTCGGATCAGCGGACCAGGTGGGAGGGGGTGGCCGGAATGGCAGAGCCAGCGGCACAGGGCGCTGGGGACCCGCGCGCCGACGAGCTGCGCACCGCGGACGTCGCCCGCCTGCTGCGCTGCGCGGCGGTCTTCCTGCCGGGCCCGGTCCCGCGAGACGGCCGGATCGCCTTCTGGGACCCGCACGCGGAGCCCGGAGTGTCCGCGCGGGACGGATCCTCCTTCGCCTATGCGGACGACACCGCCTATGCCGACGACCGGACCCCGGCCGACGGTGTGCCGTACAGCGCGGCCGAGCTCACGGTCGTCCGGCGGGACGGCACCCGGGGCCGGGGGAAGCCCGGTGTGCGGAGCGCCGAGGTGCCCGCCGCGCTGCTGTCCGTGGCCGACGCGCTCCCCGTGCTCGTCCGCGCCCGGCACCAGGCGTCCGCCCACCCAGCCACCCGCTGCTGGGGCGCGGCCACGCTGCACGCCCTCCACCTGGTCGCGCGCGGCAGGCTCCTGCCGGGTCTCACAGCGGGCGGCCACGACGCCTGGCGGGCGGGCCCGCGGGATGCCGAGGACGTCGCGCACCTGCGGGCCACCGCCGCGGCGATGCCGGCCGAGGGGTACGCGGTGCCGCTCCCGGCGCCCGGGCCGCCCCGGCTCCCCGACCCGGAGGCGCTGATCGGGTCCTTCCTGGACGCGGTCGCCGACACCCTCCCGCGCACCCCCGCCGCCGCTTTCGCGATGGGCGCGCCCTTCGCCGCCCGGGAGCCCCAGCACCTGCCGCACGCCGCCGCCTGGGCCGTCGAGGTGGCCTCCGGCCTGGACGCGGGGGTCCGGGTCTCGCTCCGGCTCGACCTCTCCGCCTACGAGCTGTTCGACACCGCCGACACCTACGCCGTCACGGCTTCCGGGGAGGCCACCGATCAGGACGCCCCGGCGCACCCCGACGACCCGGCGGCGCGCCACGCCGCCGCGGCCGTCGTGCAGGTGCACAGCCTCGCCGACCCGACGTACGTGGTCGACGCCGCCGCCCTCTGGAACGGGCTCGCGGGCGAGCCGTTCGGGCCGCGCGCCCGGGTCGACGCGGTGCTGGCGCTGCGGCGGGCCGCCCGGGTCTGGGCCCCGCTGGAGCGGCTGCTGGACCAGCCCGTGCCCGATGTGCTCGCGATCACCGAGGACGAGCTGTACGAGCTGCTGGGCGACGCGGGAGCCCGGCTGGCGGCCGCCGGGGTCCACGTGCACTGGCCGCGCGAGCTGGCCCGTTCGCTCACCGCGGCCGCCGTCGTGCGGCCCGCGCCCGGATCGGCCACCGACGGCACCTCGTTCTTCGACGCCGAGCAGCTCTTCGCCTTCAACTGGCAGGTGTCGCTGGGCGACGAGCGGCTGACCGAGGCCGAGATGGACACCCTCGCCGAGGCCCACCGCCCGGTGGTGCGGCTGCGTGACCAGTGGGTGGTCGTCGACCCCGCGCTCGTACGGAAGGCGCGCAAGCGGGAGCTGGGGCTGCTGGACCCGGTGGACGCGCTGGCCGTCGCCCTCACCGGGAGCGCCGAGGTGGACGGGGAGCAGGTCGAGGCCGTCCCGGTCGGAGCTCTCGCCGCGCTTCGTACGCGCATCCTCGCTGACGACGGGACGATCGCACCGCCGCCCGGTCTCGACGCGACCCTGCGCGACTACCAACTGCGCGGCCTGGCCTGGCTGGACCGGATGACCGCGCTCGGGCTCGGGGGCTGCCTCGCCGACGACATGGGCCTCGGCAAGACGATCACCCTCATCGCCCTCCACCTCCACCGCGCGCGTCAAGCGCCCACCCTGGTGGTCTGCCCCGCCTCCCTCCTCGGCAACTGGCACCGGGAGATCAACCGCTTCGCCCCCGGCGTCCCGGTCCGCCGCTTCCACGGCACCGACCGGGCCCTGGGCGAGCAGGACGGCGGCTTCGTCCTCACCACGTACGGCACCATGCGCTCCAGTGCGCCCCAGCTCGCCGCGCACACCTGGGGCCTGGTCGTCGCCGACGAGGCCCAGCACGTCAAGAACCCCCACTCCTCCACCGCCAAGGCCCTGCGCACCATCCCCGCCCCGGCCAGGGTCGCCCTGACCGGCACCCCCGTGGAGAACAACCTCTCCGAGCTCTGGGCCCTGCTCGACTGGACGACCCCCGGCCTGCTCGGGCCGCTCAAGGCGTTCCGGGCCCGGCACGCCCGGATCGTGGAGAACACAGGGACAGCGGCGGGGCTGGGCAACGAGGAGGCCGTCGAGCGGCTCTCCCGGCTGGTCCGCCCCTTCCTGCTCCGCCGCAAGAAGTCCGACCCCGGCATCGCCCCCGAGCTGCCGCCCAAGACGGAGACCGACCATCCCGTCTCCCTCACCCGCGAGCAGGCCACGCTGTACGAGGCGGCGGTGCGCGAGACGATGGCGCAGATCGAGGCGGCCGAGGGCATCGCCCGCCGCGGTCTGGTCATGAAGCTGCTGGCCTCGCTCAAGCAGATCTGCAACCACCCGGCGCAGTATCTGAAGGAGGAGCCCACCCGGCTCACCGGCCGCTCCGGCAAGCTCGCCCTGCTGGACGAGCTCCTCGACACGATCCTCTCCGAGGACAGCTCGGTCCTGATCTTCACCCAGTACGTGACCATGGCGAAGCTCCTCTCCGCCCACCTCGCCTCCCGCGCGATCCCCTCGCAGCTCCTGCACGGCGGTACGCCGGTGCCCGAGCGGGAGCGGATGGTGGACCGCTTCCAGTCCGCCGAGGTCCCCGTCTTCCTGCTCTCCCTCAAGGCGGCCGGGACCGGGCTGAACCTCACCCGCGCCGCCCATGTCGTCCACTACGACCGCTGGTGGAACCCGGCCGTGGAGGAGCAGGCCACCGACCGGGCGTACCGCATCGGGCAGACCCAGCCCGTGCAGGTCCACCGGCTCATCGCCGAGGGCACGGTGGAGGACCGGATCGGCGAGCTGCTGGAGTCCAAGCGCGCCCTCGCCGACGCGGTCCTCGGCACCGGTGAGACCGCCCTCACCGAGCTGAGCGACCGGGACCTCGCCGATCTCGTCTCGCTGCGGAGGCCCGCATGAGCCCGCGCATGGGCCCCCGTTCGATGCCCGGTCCGGCTTCGCGCCCCGCCCCCCGCTCGGCTCCTCGCGCCCGGCCGGGCCCCGACGACCTGCGCCGCACCTTCGAAGCGGTGCCCGCCCGCACCTCGCAGGAGGGCGAGCCCTTCGCGGACAGCTGGTGGGGCCGCGCCTGGGTGGCCGCGCTGGAGTCCCTGTCGATGGACGAGGCCCGGCTCGCCCGCGGCCGCGCGTACGCGGACGAGGGCAAGGTCGCCGCGATCACCGTCACCCCCGGACGCGTCGTCGCCTATGTCCACGGCAGCCGCGCCCGTCCCTACCGCGCCGAGCTGCGCCTGCGCACCTTCACCGACACCGGCTGGGACACCCTGCTCGACGCGGTCGCCACCCAGCCCGGCCACCTCTCCGCGCTGCTGGCGAAGGAGATGCCGCACTCCCTGGCCGACACCGCGCGGGAGGCCGACGTCCGGCTGCTGCCCGGCGGCAACGATCTGGACCCGAGCTGTACGTGCCCCGACCACGGCCGGCCGTGCAAGCATGTCGCCGCCCTCTGCTACCAGACCGCGCGGCTGCTGGACAGCGACCCGTTCGTCCTGCTGCTGATGCGGGGCCGGGGCGAGCGCGAGCTGCTGGACGAGCTGGGCCGCCGCAACGCCGAACACACCGCCCGCGAGCGCCCCGCCGCGCCCGCCGCCCCGTCGGTCGCCGTCGAGGAGGCCCTCGAGGACCGGTACCTGCCGCCGCTCCCGGCGCCCCTTCCCGCACCGCCGTATCCGGGCCGGCCGCCGTCCTACCCGGACCTGCCGGGTGCGCGCGACCCGCTGGGCCTGGACCACCTCGCCACCGACGCCGCCGCCCGCGCCCACACCCTCCTGACGACGGGCCGCGATCCGCTCGCCGGGCTCACTCCCTGGCAGGACGCCGTCCGGATCGCCGCCTCACGCCCGACCGCCGGTCTCACCGCCACCACCCGCGCGCTCTACCGGGAGCTGGCCCACGCCACCGGCCGCAACACCACCGACCTGGCTCGCGCGGTGGCCGCCTGGCGGCAGGGCGGCGCCGAGGGCCTCACGGTCCTGGAGACGCCCTGGGACCCGCCGGCCGGTCCCTTCGACCGGGCGAGGCCCCTGCTGGCCGCCGCCGATTTCCCGCGCTTCACGCCGTGGCGCAACCACCTCGCCCACCCCGCCGGCACGCTCCAGCTCCGCTTCGGCCACGACGCCCGCTGGTACGGCTACGAGTCCGACCCCGGCGCGGACGACTGGTGGCCCCGCGCCACCCCCGACTTCGACCCGGTCGCCGCCCTCGAAGCCCTGCTGACCGGCGACAGGGTCACGGCGGCTCCCGACGACACGTACGTACGGTAAAACCCTTGGCCACAGCGTAGTTGACGCTGTTAGCGTCCCTGACGTGGCGAAACTCAATCAGATCATCGCAGTGGAGAAGGGCGTCAAGTCCAAGGCGCACCAGGACCTGACGGCAGCCCACCACGGCCTGCAGAAGGCCGGACTGCTGGCCGGGATCTCCCGGACCTACCAGCCCAAGGACGAGGAGGGCGAGCAGCTTCCGCCCGAGTCGACGCTGGTCCAGGTCAAGGCCGAGGACGTGCTGCGGGACACCGCCGCCACGCTCACCCGGCTCTTCGATGTCACCGCCACGAAGGACTGGGCGAACTGCTCGGCCCGGGCCGATGTGAAGGTCGACGGCCGGGTGCTGGTGAGCGAGGTGCCGGTGTCGTATCTGCTCTTCCTGGAGAAGCAGCTGACCGACCTCAACACCTTCATCCGCAAGCTGCCGGTGCTGGACGCCGCCGAGTCCTGGGTGCAGGACCCCTCGACGGACTCCTGGAAGACCGAGCCGGTCCGGACGCTCCGTACGAAGAAGGTGCCCCGCAACCACGTGAAGGCGGAGGCCACCGAGAAGCACCCGGCGCAGGTCGAGGTGTACTACGAGGACATCCCGATCGGGTACTGGACGACCGTCAAGTTCTCCGGGGCGCTGCCCGCGCGGCGCGTCAACGAGCTGCTGGACCGGGTCGAGAAGCTCCAGCAGGCCGTGAAGTTCGCCCGCGAGGAGGCCAACGGCGCAGACGTCACCGACCAGCGGGTGGGTGATGCGGTATTCGGTTACCTCTTCGGGTGACCGACCATGGATTCCCCGGCCGCCGATCAAGGGGGCCGGGGTGCGCGAGGAGCGCAAGCTGAAACTGAAGCTTGTCGTGAAGGCGCGGTTCCCGTGGAGGTTCGACTCCTCCCTCCGGCACGGGCCGGAGTAGCCCAAGCAGGCAGAGGCAGACCGCCGTCAATCTCAGACTCTTGCTCCAGACTCAGCATTCGCCGCCGATCGCCGGATCGAACGGGCCCGGGCCCGCGCGCGTCGAGATGCCGGTTCAAGTCCGGCCCGCAGAGCTCCGATCTGCGGTGGTCCAAAGGCAGGACGCGACGACATCATGACTGACCCGGACCCTTAAACGTGCCGGCGTGCAAGATGGGCGGCACACACAGGGCCCGGAGGCCGGCTACGCCTCCGGGCCCGCTCCCGTTTCATGGCGCGGACCCGATTGGCCCCTCACTGCCGGTACCCGTTCAGGAAGCGGCCGATGCGGCTGATCGCCGCGTCGAGGTCGTCGGCGTACGGGAGGGTCAGGATGCGGAAGTGGTCCGGGCGCGGCCAGCTGAAGCCGGTGCCCTGCACCACCTGGATCTTCTCCCTCAGCAGCAGGTCCAGCACGAACTTCTCGTCGTCGAGGATGGGGTGCACCTTCGGATCGATGCGCGGGAACGCGTACAGCGCGCCCTTCGGCTTCACGCACGAGACGCCGGGGATCTCGTTCAGCCGCTCCCAGGCCCGGTCGCGCTGCTCGTGCAGCCTGCCGCCCGGGGCCACCAGCTCCCGGATGGACTGCCGCCCGCCGAGCGCGGCCTGAATGGCGTACTGCGCGGGCGCGTTGGGGCACAGGCGCATGGAGGCCAGCATGGTGAGGCCCTCCAGATAGTTGCGGGCGTGCTGATGCGGACCGGACACCACCATCCAGCCGGAGCGGAACCCGGCCACCCGGTACGTCTTCGAGAGGCCGCTGAAGGTGAGGCAGACCAGGTCCGGGGCGAGGACGGCCGCGCTGTGGTGCTCGGCCCCGTCGTACAGGATCTGGTCGTAGATCTCGTCGGCGAACACCATCAGCCCGTGCCGACGGGCCAGATCCAGAATGCCTTCGAGGATCTCGCGCGGATAGACCGCGCCGGTGGGGTTGTTCGGGTTGATGATCACGACGGCCCTGGTCCGGTCGGTGATCTTCGACGCCATGTCCGCGAGATCCGGGTTCCAGTCCGATTCCTCGTCGCAGATGTAATGCACGGCCTTGCTGCCCGCGAGCGTGGTCACCGCCGTCCAGAGCGGGAAGTCCGGGGCCGGGATCAGCACCTCGTCGCCGTCCTCCAGCAACGCCTGCACGGCCATGGAGATCAGCTCGGAGACGCCGTTGCCGAGGAAGATGTCGTCCACGCCGACCTCGGTGAGCCCCATGGCCTGGTAGCGCTGGGCCACCGCCCGCCGCGCGGAGAGGATGCCGCGTGAATCGGTGTAGCCGTGGGCCTGGGGCAGCATCCGGATCATGTCCTGGACGATCTCCTCCGGCGCCTCGAAGCCGAAGAGCGCCGGGTTGCCCGTGTTGAGCCGGAGCACGCTGTGGCCCGCCTCCTCCAGGGCGTTGGCGTGCTCGATGACCGGGCCCCGGATCTCGTAACAGACCTCGTTGAGCTTGCTGGACTGCCGGAACTCCATGCGGTGCCTCCCCGAGCCGAACTGCGATACTTGGTTTTACCAAGTGTGAGCTTGGAAAGTCCAACAACATGTCTAGACTGCGTCGCATGCCACGTCAGCAGCCCGCCGCCCAACGCCCGGTCAGACGCCGGAGCTATGACCAGTTCTGCGCCACCGCCCGCGCCCTCGACTCCGTCGGCGACCGGTGGACGCTGCTGATCGTCCGCGAACTGCTCGCCGGACCCCGCCGCTACACCGACCTCCACGCCGACCTGCCGGGCGTCTCCACCGACGTCCTGGCCTCCCGTCTCAAGGACATGGAGCAGGGCGGCCTCGCCGTACGGCGCAAGCTCCCGCCCCCCGCCGCCGCGTCGGTCTACGAGCTGACCGAGCGGGGCCACGGCCTGCTGCCCGTGCTCGCCGCCCTCGCCGAGTGGGGAGCCCCGGCGCTCACCGAACGCCGCCCCACCGACGCCGTACGGGCCCACTGGTTCGCCCTGCCGCTGCTGCGCGCGCTGGCCGGGCTCACCCAGGTGGGGGTCCTCGAAGTCCGGCTGGACGAGGGGGAGTTCCATGTACGTACGGGTGGGGGAGCGGCGGTGGAGTCCGAGGGCCAGGTCTACGGGTTCGGCCCGGCGCCCCGGCCCGACGCCCGCATCACCCTCGACGCCGAGCTGTGCCTGGAGCTGGGGCGCGGCGGCGCCACCCTCGCGGAGGCGGTCAAGGACGGCCGGATCGAGGTGTCGGGTCAGGGGTCACTCGCCGCCGAGCTGCGGGGCGAGTGACGCGGGGGTGCGTCGACGGGGATGGATGATGGAGGCGTGCGACTCGAAGCGATCACCTGGGAACGGCTGGCCGGCGAGCTGGCCCGGCACAGCGACGGCCTGACCGCCGCCGACGGAGCCCCCTGGCTCACCCTCGGTATCGACGGCGCCCCGGCCGCCCGCACCGGTGACCTGGCCGAACGCGTCGCCGATGAGCTGAGGCTGCGCGGCCGGTCGGTGCTCGTGGTCTCCACCGAGGGGTTCCTGCGCCCGGCGAGCCTGCGCTTCGAGTACGGCAAGGAGGACCCGGACTCGTACGCCGCATCCTGGTTCGACACGGGCGCGCTCTGGCGCGAGGTGTTCGGGCCGCTGGAGGCGGGCGGCTCCGGGCGGGTGCTGCCCGACCTGTGGGACCCGGTCACGGACCGGGCGACCCGTACGCCGTACCACCCGCTGCCGGAGGGCGGGGTGGTGATCGTGCACGGGCCGCTGCTGCTGGGGCACTGGTTCCCGTTCGCGCTGAGTGTCCATGTGCGGCTCTCACCCGGGGCGTTGCGGAGGCGCACGGCGGAGGCGGAGCGGTGGACGCTGTCCGCTTTCGCCCGTTACGAGGACGAGGTGGCGCCCTTTGACGTCGCGGACGTGGTCGTGCGCGCGGACGACCCGCTCCATCCGGCGTGGTCGGGGCTGGGCGGCCTCTGAGTCGGCGGCGGCCTCCAGCGCGGGGCGGGCTCTAGGGGAGGGGCGGCTCCAGAGGGAGGGGCGGGCGCCCGCCCACCGTGGCCACCGCCTCGGCCCCGGCCCGGCAGCCCTCCGCCGCGGCGGCCCGGTCGTCCGCCCCGGCCAGCAGGGCCGCGAGGAACCCGCCGGTGAACGCGTCGCCCGCCCCCGTCGAGTCGACCGGGTTGAGAACCGGCCGGGCCCGGACCTGCCCTGTCACCACGCCCCCCGCGGCCAGCACCGCACCGCCGCCGCCCACAGTGACGGCGATCCGGGGGAACGTACGGCTCAACTCCGCCGCCGCGTCGGCCGGTTCGGGCAGGCCGGTCAGCAGCCGGGCCTCGTCCGCGTTCGGCAGCAGCAGCTCGGCCCCCTCGGCGAACTCCAGGAACCGCTTCGGGCCCAGCTTCGCGAGGAACCCGGCCGACGCCGGATCCGCGCTCACCGGAACGCCCCGTTCCCGGGCCGTCCGCAGGGCAAGCCGCGCCGTGGCGCGGCTGGTCGCGGCGAACAGGAGATAGCCGGAGAGGTGCAGCCACCCCACGCCGTCCAGCATCGACGGCGCGAAATCCTCGATGGCCAGCCGCAGCACGGCCCCGCTGTCGGTGAGGAACGTCCGCTCGGCGGCGGCGTCCACCAGGGAGATGACGGTCGCGGTCGCCACCTCCTCGTCCACCGCCAGCAGCGCCCGCACCCCCGCCCGCTCCAGCGCGTCCCGGTGCCACTCGGCCGACTCCGCCCCGGCCCGGGCCAGCAGTGCCACGTCCCGGCACCCCGAACGCACCGCCCAGCACGCGACGTTGGCGCCCGCACCGCCCGGCACGCTCCGGATCCGGGCGGCGGTGTCCGTGCCGTGGACGAGGGGGGATCCGTGGAGCGCCACCACGTCCGTGACCACCTCCCCCACCACGAGGAGCCCGCGCCCGGTCGAGGGGCCGGCGCCGGTCACCGTACGGCGGCCGCTGCGGCGATCCGCGCCGCGAGCCGCACGTTCCCGCGCACCGCCGCCAGGTTCGCCTCCAGCGACGCGCCCTCGGTCCGCCGCATCAGCTGGTCCAGCAGGAACGGGGTGACGCCCTGCCCGGTGATCCCACGCTCCCGGCACGCGCCGAGTGCCTCCGCCAGCACCCGGTCGTGCAGTGTGGGGTCCAACTGGTCTTTTTCCGGTACGGGGTTGGCGACGATCAGCGCGGCATCCGGGCCGCCCAGCGCCTCCTTCGCCCGGACCACCTCCACCACCTCCTCGGGGCTGTGCACGGTCCAGTCGACCGGCTGGCCGGAGCTGCTCAGATAGAAGCCGGGGAAGTGCCCGGTGCCGTAACCCAGGATGCCCACCCCCAGGGTCTCCAGACGCTGGAGCGTCGCCGGGACGTCGAGGATCGACTTCACGCCCGCGCAGACCACCGTGATGCCGGTACGGGCGAGCAGCCGCAGATCGGCTGACTCGTCCTGGCTGTCGGCCCACTCCCGGTGCACGCCCCCGAGCCCGCCGGTGGCGAAGAAGCGCAGGCCCGCCCCCGCCGCCAGGAACGCCGTCGCGGAGACCGTCGTCGCCCCGCTCGCCCCGAGCGCGAGGGCGGGTGCGAGATCGCGGTGGCCCAGCTTCCGGACCGCCGGATCTCCGGCCACCCGCTCCAACTGGTCCTTCTCCAAGCCCACACGGGCCCGCCCGTCCAGGACGGCGATGGTGGCCGGGACCGCGCCGGCGGACCGGACGATCCCTTCCAGCTCGATGGCCACCCGGAGGTTGCGGGGGCGCGGCAGCCCGTGCGCGATGATCGTCGACTCCAGGGCCACGACGGGCAGCCCGCCGTTCAGCGCCGCGCGTACCTCGGCGGAGAGGACCGGCTCGTAGGAGGTATCGGTGTTCTGTGGCATGCCCCCATCCCTGTCGCGGGCAGGAGGGCTGCAAACCACGGGGAGACCAGTTCCGGCCGGTCCTGGTGGCGGGTCGGCCGGAAGTGGTCGCTAAGGTGACCGGCCATGACGACAAACGACCAGGCTGCCGCCTCCTTCGCCGTGCACATCCCGGACGCCGAGCTCGAACCGGAGCCGCTGGATCAGGCACAGATCGTCTCGGGCGACCCCGTGGTGACGGGCAAGGTGCTGTGGGAGTCCGCCGACGGCAAGCAGGTGCGCGGGATCTGGCAGATCACGCCGGGAGTGGTGACCGACACCGAGGCGAACGAGCTGTTCGTGGTCGTCAGCGGACGGGCGACCGTGGCGGTCGAGGGCGGCGCGACGCTGGAGATCGGGCCGGGGGACGCCTGCGTCCTGCGCGAGGGCGACCGGACGACGTGGACGGTCCACGAGACGCTCCGCAAGGCGTACCACATCAGCCTCTGAGGCCTGCGAGGCTCAGTCTCCGGCGGCGGAGGGCCTCGTGCTCCGGCGCAGCGCCACCGCGGCCACCGGCAGCAGCAGGGCGGCACCGATCGCGTTCAGTGGGCCGTACCCCCACTGGGCGACGATCACCCCGGCCGTCGCTCCGCCGACGCCCGCCGCCGCGTTCATGGTCAGGTCCGACAGGCCCTGCACTGCCGCCCGGGCGTCCTGCGGTACGGAGTCGGTGAGCAGCGCCGAACCGGCGATCATCCCCGCCGACCAGCCGAGGCCGAGCACGAAGAGGCCCAGGGCGGTCTGACCGTGCCGGGGCCCCGCGGTGCCCGCGAGCAGTGCGGCACAGCTCAGCAGGCCGACCGCGAGGCCGATCACGGAGAGCCGGCCGAAGCGGTCGGCCAGCCAACCCATCACCGGCGAGAACGCGTACATGCCCGCGATGTGCCCGCTGATGACCAGCCCGATCAGCTGGAGACCGGCGCCGTGCCCGCCCAGATGGACCGGGGTCATGACCATGATCGACACCATCGCGGTGTGCGACACGGTGACGGTCCCCAGGGCCAGCCTGGCCATCGGCGACTCCCGTACGGCTGCGACCCCGTCGCGCAGGGACCGCTTCCGCCGGCCCTGGACACTCTGCGGGGCCAGGGCGCGCGCCGTGAGCAGAGGGTCCGGGCGCAGCAGCACGGCCACGATCATTCCGGCGAGCAGGAACGCGACGGCGGACCAGAGGTAGGGGCCCGCGGTCTCGGGCACCGGGCTCCCGCGGAACAGCCGGCCGGCCGGGGCCGCGATGTTGGGGCCCGCCACCGAGCCGATCGTGGTGGCCCAGACGACGGTGGAGATCGCGCGGCCCCGCCTCTCCGGCCCGACCAGGTCGGCCGCCGCGAAGCGGGCCTGGAGGTTGGCGGAGGAGCCGGCGCCGAACGCGGCCATCCCGAGCAGCAGCAACGGGAAGCTGCGCGCCATCGTGCCGAGGACCACCAGAGCGCCGCCGAGCGCCCCGACCAGATAGGCGAGCACCAGGCCGGGGCGCCGGCCGTGCGAGGTCATCAGGGCGGCCAGCGGCAGCGACAGCAGCGCCGTGCCGACGACGGACGCGGTCGGGGCCAGCCCGGACAGGGCCTCGGAGCCGGTCACCTCGGTGGCCAGCATCGGAGCCAGGGCGATACCGATGGCCACACCGAGGCCGCCGAGTATCTGGCTGACGACGAGCACGGCCGACGTCCGGCGCTGGAGGGCGGGCAGGTCGGCGGCCGTGACCGGGGGTACGGCGGAGCAGGGGAGCGATGGTGTCACCGGCGCAGTGTGCCATCAGATGAACGGCGTGTTGCACCCGTACGGGTGAACCGGCCGCCGAAGCGGCAGGGAAGCGCACCGGTTGCCGGTTCACCCGCTGGAACAGCCGCCGGACGCCGCCTGCGACAGCCACCGGGTCCCCCGTAACAGCCACCGGGTCCTCCGCAACAGCCACCGGACACACGCTCCCCGCAACAGCCGCACAGCCACCCCCTAGAACAGCGGTTGCGGAAGCACCCCCTCCAGCGCCAGCAGCTGCCGTTTCGTCTCCAGGCCGCCCCCGAACCCCCCGAGGCCGCCGTCGCTCTCCACCACGCGGTGGCAGGGCACCACCACCGGCAGCGGGTTGGACCCCATGGCGGCCCCCACCGCCTGCGCCCCGTCCGGCCGGCCGACCCGTGCGGCCAGCTCGCCGTACCCGACGACCGTCCCGTAAGGCACTCCGGACGCCAGCTCGCGGAGCACTTCGCGGTGGAAGCCGGCCGTCAGCGACCAGTCCAGCTCCAGGCCGAAGTCCTGCCGCCCTCCCGCGAAATAGGCCGCGAGCCGGCGTATCGGCTCGGCGAGGCGCGGCGAGCCGGGTGCCTCCACCGGCTCCGTGCCGAGCCGGGCCCGCAGCTGGACGAGCGCCGCGTCCCGCACGTCGGGGCGGGCGTGGAAGGCCACGCTCACCAGACCGGCGGGGGTCGCGGCGAGCAGCAGTGGCCCGATGGCGCTCTCCACGACGGACCACTCGACGGCCGGCTCCGCACCGGCCCCGTAGCTGTTCATGCGGTCCACGGTACGACCGGCCACTGACAACGGCGGTCCCGTCGGCGGAAACCGGACGGGCCCGCCCCGCACCGGCCCGGCCACCCCCCGTCAGCGCGTGGCGTCGCGCACCACGTCGGGATAGTTGGTGATGATGCCGTCGACGCCCCAGGCGTGGACCTTCGCCGCGTTCGCCGCGTCGTTGACCGTCCAGGTGTTCACCCTCAACCGCTTGCCGTGCGGCCCCTTGAGCCGCTGCACGGCCGCCACGTAGTCGGCGCCGATCGTCGTGTACGAGGGGTTGATCTGGTCGGTGAACGCCGCGTACGCGGGGAGGTCGGTCACCGCCGGGGTGCCCAGGAAGCCGGTGGTGACGTCGGGGCGCAGGGCGTGCACCTGCTTGACGCTGGCGGCGCCGAAGCTCTGGATGACCAGCCGGTCCCGCACGTGCGAGCGGTCCAGCCACCCCGCCGTGCCCAGCACGCGCAGGATGTCCCGCTCGATACCCGGGTAGGTCGCCGGGCTCTTGATCTCCAGGAGCAGCTTCTGCCGGTTGCGCTCCAGGCGGTTAACGAACTGGGTGAGCGTCGGCACCCGGGCCCCCGCGAACCGAGCCCCGAACCAACTGCCCGCGTCGAGCTTCGCCACCTCCGCGGCGGTGAAGTCCTTGACCGCCCACGGAGCACGGTCGGGGAAGACCTCCTCGACGTCGGTCGTGCGCTTCAGGCCGGTGTCGTGCAGCACGACCAGCACTCCGTCCTTGGTGCGGTGGACGTCGTTCTCGACCCAGTCGATGCCGAGCGCCTTCGCGGCGTCCGCAGCGGCGAGCGTGTTCTCCGGCGCGTAGCCCGAAGCGCCCCGGTGGGCCACGACGAGGGGGCCGGCCTGCCGGTCCGGGGTCCGGGCGGATGTCTCCTGCGGCTGGGCGGCGGGCAGCAGCAGGGCGCCGGCGCCGAGTACGGCCGCGGCGGCGGTGGAGGCGGTTGCGGTGCGTACGAACACGTGGACTCCCGTATCGGAGGGTGCGGACACGACGACCCTGGCAGCGGCCCACCAACTCCGGGCGGGCGTAGGCCGGGGCGGCGATGGCCGCGGAGTGAACGGAACCCGCGCCGCCCGAGTGGCCCGGGAACACGCCAGGGGGCCAGGAGCACGGTCCTGTGCCGATAAAATGTGTTCCTTACATATGCCTGTGGGGCCCTGGGCCATCCCCCTCGAACCCGGGCTTTCGCGAAGGGCGTGCCGACGTGCAGGGAACGGTTGACGGATTCACCCATGGCCCGGTGATCCCGGTCCTGGCTTTCCTCGTGGCCTGTCTGGGGGCCGCTCTCGGCCTCCGCTGCACCATCAGGTCCCTGCGCACGGCACGCTCCTTCAAGACCGGCCGGCTGGCGCTCGGTGCGCTGTCCATCGGCTCCGGGATCTGGACCATGCACTACGTGGCGATGGCGGGCTTCACCGTCGTGGAGGCACCGCTCTCCCACGACAAGCCCTACGTCCTCGCCGGCCTGGCCGTGGCCGTCGTGATGGCCGGCGTCGGCCTCTTCATTGTCGGGTACAGGGGCGCGACCCGCATGGCGTTGATCACCGGTGGCACCCTCACCGGCCTCGGCATCGCCTCCACGCACTACCTGGGCATGGCGGGCATCCGCTTCCGGGGGCACTTCACCTACGAGACGCCCCTCGTCGTCCTCTCGGTCCTGATAGCCGCCACCGCCGCCACCGCCGCGCTCCGGGCGGCCCTCTCCGCCCGTGTCCTCCTCTCCGGCCTGGGCGCGGGCGTCATGATGGCCGTCGCGGTGACCGGGATGCACTACACCGGCATGGCCTCGCTCGGTGTGCACCTGCATCCGACCGCGCCCGGTCCCACTTCCGGCCGCCTTCCGTCGGACTGAACGCGTCCGCCGCTCCCGCCGCCTCCGCGGGAGGGCGCGCTGCGGCCTCGCGGCGCCGAACCGGGGCCGTTGTCAGTGGCGGGCCGTACGGTGGTTGCATGCGGCCCGTTTCCAAGATCGAACGTTCGGTGGCGCCCTTCGAGGTCGTCAGTCCCTACCAGCCCAGCGGCGACCAGCCGGCGGCCATCGCCGAGCTGGAGCGGCGTATCCGCGCAGGTGAGAAGGATGTCGTCCTGCTCGGCGCGACCGGCACCGGCAAGTCGGCGACCACCGCCTGGATGATCGAGAAGCTGCAGCGCCCCACCCTGGTGATGGCGCCGAACAAGACGCTCGCCGCCCAGCTGGCCAACGAGTTCCGCGAGCTTCTGCCGAACAACGCGGTGGAGTATTTCGTCTCGTACTACGACTACTACCAGCCCGAGGCGTACGTCCCGCAGTCGGACACCTACATCGAGAAGGACTCCTCGATCAACGAGGAGGTCGAGCGGCTGCGCCACTCGGCGACGAACTCGCTGCTCACCCGGCGTGACGTCGTCGTGGTCGCCTCCGTCTCCTGCATCTACGGCCTCGGTACGCCCCAGGAGTACGTGGACCGCATGGTCCAGCTCAAGGTCGGCGAGGAGATCGACCGCGACCAGCTGCTGCGCCGGTTCGTGGAGATGCAGTACGCGCGCAACGACCTCGCGTTCACCCGCGGCACCTTCCGGGTCCGGGGCGACACCATCGAGATCTTCCCGGTCTACGAGGAGCTCGCCGTCCGTATCGAGATGTTCGGCGACGAGATCGAGGCTCTCTCCACCCTGCACCCGCTGACCGGCGAGGTCATCAGCGAGGACCGGTCGCTGCACATCTTCCCCGCCAGCCACTACGTGGCCGGACCCGAGCGGCTCCAGAAGGCCGTCCGGGGCATCGAGGAGGAGCTCCAGGAGCGCCTGGCCGAGCTGGAGAAGCAGGGCAAGATGCTGGAGGCCCAGCGGCTGCGCATGCGCACCACGTACGACATCGAGATGCTCCACCAGATCGGCAGCTGCTCCGGCGTCGAGAACTACTCGATGCACTTCGACGAGCGGGCCCCCGGCACCGCCCCCAACACCCTCCTCGACTACTTCCCCGAGGACTTCCTGCTCGTCCTCGACGAGTCGCACGTCACCGTGCCGCAGATCGGCGCGATGTACGAGGGCGACGCCTCCCGCAAGCGGACCCTCGTCGACCACGGCTTCCGGCTGCCGTCCGCCATGGACAACCGCCCGCTGAAGTGGGAGGAGTTCCTGAAGCGGATCGACCAGACGGTCTACCTCTCCGCCACCCCGGGGAAGTACGAGCTCTCGCGCGGCGACGGCTTCGTCGAGCAGATCATCCGCCCCACCGGCCTGGTCGACCCCGAGATCGTCGTCAAGCCCACCGAGGGCCAGATCGACGACCTGGTGCACGAGATCCGCAAGCGCACCGAGCGCGACGAGCGGGTCCTGGTCACCACCCTCACCAAGAAGATGTCGGAGGACCTCACCGACTACTTCCTGGAGCTCGGCATCCAGGTCAGATATCTGCACAGCGACGTCGACACCCTGCGCCGCATCGAGCTGCTGCGCGAACTGCGCTCCGGCGAGTACGACGTCCTGGTCGGCATCAACCTGCTGCGTGAGGGTCTCGATCTCCCCGAGGTGTCCCTCGTGGCCATCCTCGACGCCGACAAGCAGGGCTTCCTGCGGTCCGGCACCTCGCTCATCCAGACCATCGGACGCGCCGCCCGGAACGTGTCCGGCCAGGTCCATATGTACGCGGACAAGGTCACTCCGGCGATGGCGCAGGCCATCGACGAGACGAACCGCCGCCGTGAGAAGCAGGTCGCCTACAACACCGAGCGCGGGCTCGACCCGCAGCCGTTGCGCAAGAAGATCAACGACATCGTCGCGACCATCGCCCGCGAGGAGATCGACACCGAGCAGCTCCTCGGCACCGGCTACCGGCAGGGCAAGGAGGCCAAGACCCCGGTGCCGACGCTCGGGGTGAAGGCACCCAAGGGCGGCGCTAAGGGCAGGGGCACGTCGGTCGGCGCGGTGGTCAGCGACCGTCCCGCGACCGAACTGGCCGGGATCATCGAGGAGATGACCGACCGGATGCGGGC
This sequence comes from Streptomyces sp. NPDC006261, assembly GCF_040613515.1. NCBI lineage: Bacteria > Bacillati > Actinomycetota > Actinomycetes > Kitasatosporales > Streptomycetaceae > Streptomyces > Streptomyces sp. NPDC006261. The sequence goes on along the minus strand of NZ_JBEXSI010000007.1, from coordinate 69,949 downwards.
CGCCGCCGCCGACCTGCAGTTCGAGGTGGCCGCCCGGCTGCGCGACGAGGTGGGGGAGTTGAAGAAGGAGCTGCGCCAGATGAAGGAGGCGGGCCTCGCCTGACGCCCGGCACACCGGGCGTGCGGCGACCGCTGCGCCGTCCGGTGTCCTGCCCGGTGTGTTGCAAGACCGACACAAAAGCGTGCGGGGCCTGCTGCCGTCCTGGGGGGAATGCGTAGGGTGCGGGGAAACCGCAGACGGACGGTTGCGGGGCAATGCCGAGAGGGGACAGCGCGTGACGGTCAACATGACCAAGGGTCAGGCCATCAACCTGCAGAAGAGCGACGGGGGGACCCTGACGGCGGTACGGATGGGTCTCGGCTGGCAGGCGGCTCCGCGCCGCGGTCTGTTCGGCTCGCGCACCCGGGAGATCGACCTGGACGCCTCGGCGGTGCTCTTCGCCGACAAGCAGCCCGTCGACGTCGTGTTCTTCCGTCACCTCGTCAGCGACGACGGCTCGGTCAAGCACACCGGGGACAACCTGGTCGGCGGCGCCGGCTCCGGCGGCGACGACGAGGCGATCCTCGTCGATCTCCAGCGCGTCCCGGTCCACATCGACCAGATCGTCTTCACGGTGAACTCGTTCACCGGGCAGACGTTCCAGGAGGTCCGACACGCCTTCTGCCGCATCGTCGACGAGACCAACGGCCAGGAGCTCGCCCGGTACACGCTGGACGGCGGCGGCCAGTACACCGCCCAGATCATGGCCAAGGTGCACCGTGCGGGCAGCGGATGGCAGATGACGGCCCTCGGGAACCCGGCCAACGGCCGCACCTTCCAGGACCTGATGCCGTCCATCCTGCCCCACCTGTAGGCGGACCGCACCGGATCAGGCCGGCACCGGCACCTGGGGCTCCCGGAGGCACCCGGCTCCGGGAGCCGCACCGCGCGGGACCAACGCAGCACACATCGTCGAGGGGGACAGCGTAATGACGGCCGAGCTGGTCCGGGGGCAGAACCACACCTTGCCCCAGACCCGTCTGGAGATCCGGGTGTCGGCGGGCTCACCCGTCGTGGCCGGCGCCACCCTCGGTGACGAGAACGGCGTGGTGCGCGGCGCCGAGTGGATCGCCCACCCCGGCTCGCCCCAGCTCCCCGGCCTCGAAGTCTCCCAGCAGGCCGCGGCCGGCCACCGCCTCGCCGTCGACCTGGAGGCCCTGCCCGAGACGGTGCACCGGGTCACCGTGCTGCTCGCCCTCCCGGTGGGCGTGGGCGGCCCGACCCGGTTCGGCACCACCGCCGCGCCCTTCGTCGCCGTCACCGGGCCCGACGGCACGGAGATAGCCACCTTCACGCTCACCGGCCTGGACGCCGAGTCGGCGGTCAGCGCCCTGGAGCTCTACCGCCGCCAGGGCGCCTGGAAGGTCCGGGCAGTCGGCCAGGGGTACGCGGCGGGGCTGGCCGAGATGCTCGCCGACCAGGGCCTGGCCCAGGCGGCCGAGCTGGCCGCCTCCATCCAGGAGGCGGTCGCCCGGTCCCTGGCCCGCTCGGTGGCCCCACCACCGCCCCGCACGCCCGAGGGCGACCGCGTACGGCACGCCTCCGGGCCACCGGACCAGCCCACGGCGACCGCACACCCCTCGGCGGCACGCCCTCCGACCGCACACCGGCCCACCGCCACCCCCGCGCACCCGCCGACCGGCACCGACCCCGGCACAGCCTCCGCCCCCACGGCTTCCGCCCCCGGCGGCCCCATCAACTACGCGCACCCCAGCCGGCAGCACGCCGCCCCGCCGACGCCGCCGCCCACTCCGCCCCCCGCCCAGCCCGGGCAGGCCGCGCAGCCGGTCGCCGGTGACGCCACCGGCTGGTCGATGGACGAGCGGCTCTACAACCAGATCTGGGGCATGTTCGAGGACCTGGCCCGCGCCGCCGCGGCCTACCGCAGTGCCGTGGACTTCGCCGACTCCCGGATGGACCAGGAGCTGGACCGTTCCCTGTCCGACCCGCGCAACCGGATCGGCGGCGCGGGCGACCGTGCCCGCGAGGAGGCCCGTGCCAAGCGCGACGAGCTGACCGCCCGGGCCCGTGAGGTCCTCGACCGTGACCTCGCCCAGCTGGCCGCCGAAGCCGCCGTCGTCGAGCCCGCGCTCCCCGCCGCGTACGCCGGCTGGGACAACCCCGTCTGGCACGCCCACCGCGTTCCGATGGAGTTGCCGATGGCCCTGCGTCTCGGTGACCTCCATCTCCCCGAGCGCACCGGCCTGCGCATCCCTTTGCTCGTCCGGCTGCCGCTGGAGCGGGGGATATGGGTCGACAGCGGGCGTACGGCCTCCGAGGCCGCCGCGCTCATCGACAGCGACCGGCTGCGCCGCCTGGCGATGGAGACCGCCGTCCTGCACGCCGCCCGGCTGCTCGCGGTGTACCCGCCCGGTGAGTTCTCGGTGCACGTCATCGACCCGGCGGGTTCGGCGGCGGGGCCGCTGGCACCGCTGGTCGACGCGGGCGTCCTCGCCGGGCCGCCGGCCGCCGGGCCCCAGGGGGTGGCCTCGGTCCTCGCCCACCTCACCCGCCGCGTGGACCTGGTGCAGATGGCGGTGCGGGCCGGTGCGGCCGATTCCCTCCCGCCCGACCTGGACACCGGCGAGCAGCTCCTGGTGGTCAACGACTTCCCGCACGGCTTCGACGACCGGGCCGTCACCCAGCTCCGCTATCTCGCCGACGAGGGCCCCCCGGTCGGCGTGCATCTGCTGATGGTCGCGGACCGCGAAGACGCGCATGCGTACGGGCCGGTGCTCGACCCCCTGTGGCGTTCGCTGCTGCGGATCACCCCGGTCGCCGACAGTCACCTCGCCGACCCCTGGGTCGGTCACGCCTGGACCTATGAGCCGCCGGTGACACCACCGGGCAGCCGCGTCCTGGAGCAGGTCCTCGCGGCGGTCACAGCGGCCCGCAGAGCTGCGGGCCGCTGAGCTTCATACGGCCCCTGACCTGCGTTCTTGGTGAGCTCTTTACTCTTTTCTTTACCTTTCCTTGGTGATGCCTGTACTGTTCGGTGCACGGAGGGGAGTACTCCTTACGCGACGTTCCCGTCAGTACGGACCGTGACCGGTCCCGGGGCGTCGGCCCGGCACGCATCCCGTGTGCCAGGGTGGAAGAGACCTCCGGCAGCGACGACGCTGATCAGTAGCCGTAGCGAACTGCCGGAGGCGCAGTGGACGTTTCATGGACCCTTTGGGCCCTGACCATCTTCGGGCTGTCAGCCCTGATCGCCGTCGACTTCTTCATCGGGCGCAAGCCCCATGACGTGTCGACCAAGGAAGCCGGGATCTGGACGATCGTCTGGATCGCCCTGGCCGTCCTCTTCGGACTCGGCCTGCTGGTGTTCGGCAACAGCCAGGCGTCCGGCGAGTTCTTCGCCGGATTCATCACCGAGAAGTCACTGAGCGTCGACAACCTCTTCGTCTTCGTCCTGATCATGGCGAAGTTCTCGGTGCCCTCCCACCTCCAGCAGCGCGTGCTGCTCATCGGTGTGCTCATCGCCCTGGTGCTCCGGGCGATCTTCATCGCCGCCGGTGCCGCCGTGATCGCGAACTTCTCGTGGGTGTTCTACATCTTCGGCGCGTTCCTGATCTACACCGCCTGGAAGCTCATCCAGGAGGCGCGGGCCGACGAGGAGGAAGAGGAGTTCGAGGAGAACCGTCTCCTCAAGTCCATCGAGAAGCGCTTCGGCGTCGCCGACCAGTACCACGGCACGAAGCTCTTCATCCAGCGCAACGGCAAGCGCGTCCTGACCCCGCTGATGGTGGTCATGCTCGCCATCGGTACCACCGACGTCCTGTTCGCGCTGGACTCGATCCCGGCGATCTTCGGCCTGACCCAGGATCCGTACATCGTCTTCACGGCCAACGCGTTCGCGCTGATGGGCCTGCGCCAGCTGTACTTCCTCATCGGCGGTCTGCTGAAGAAGCTGGTCCACCTCAGTTACGGCCTGTCGGTCATCCTCGGCTTCATCGGCGTCAAGCTGGTGCTGCACGCCCTGCACGAGTCGGGGGTGCACGTGCCCGAGATCTCGATCCCGTTCTCCCTCACCGTCATCTGCGGCGTCCTGGTGGTCACCACGATCACCAGCCTGATCGCCAACAAGAAGCGGGAGGCGGCCGAGGCGGCAGCGAAGGCGAAGAGCGTCGACGCGGCCGACGAGGAGACCGAGAGCGTCAGCAGCTGACCCCGGCCCCCGAGGGCGGCACAGGGACTTCACCGGCAGCGGCCGGGGCGGAACGGCGCAAGCCGTCCGACCCCGGCCGCTGTGCGTACACCCCCGCCATGGGCCCCTCGTCGCAGGTCCGTGAGGGACCTACGGACAGTAGCGGCGAAGCCCTCGGGACCGGTGCGGGCGGACGCTCCCAGCGCCTCGATCAGGGCCGCGCGGTCCGGCGCCCGGTGCGGCCAGGAGAGGCAGAAGGACAGGTCGTCCTCCACGACGGCTCCGATGTCCTCGACGACCAAGGGCGAGGACGCGGTCCGGATCACGCACGGCGAGCTGATAGGTGTTGACGCCGCCCAGCGAGTGGCCGAGGACGACGACCGCGCCGAGTCCCAGATGGTCGAGGACCGCGACGGCGTCCGCGAGACAGCCCCGGCGGTGGTGGTCGCTCGGGCGGCCCGACTCCCCGTGCCCCCGCTGGCCGGACGCTACGACCCGCCGGTCGGGGGTCAGCGCCCGGGCCGACCGGGCGAAGGCCCGCCCCTTCGAGAAGTGGCCGTGCAGAGCCAGCAGGGGCCGGCCGGGCCCGCCGAAGTCGAGGAAGGACAGCCGGCGCACGTCGAGGTCCAGATCGACGCGGGTTGCCTCTGGCACGGTGAAGGTCATGCCGGGACCGTAGTGGGCGGGGCCGACACAGCCCGGGGCAATAGGCCCCGGCTACCAGCCCCGCGCCCGCCACTCCGGCAGGTGCGGCCGCTCGTCGCCGAGGGTCGTGTCGTTGCCGTGACCCGGGTAGACCCAGGTCTCGTCCGGCAGGCGGTCGAACAGCTTCGTCTCGACGTCGTGCAGGAGGCTCGCGAACGCCTCGGGGTCCTTGTGCGTGTTGCCGACCCCGCCGGGGAAGAGGCAGTCCCCGGTGAACAGGTGCGGCGCCCCGTGCGGGTCGTCGTAGACCAGCGCGATCGAGCCGGGCGTGTGGCCGACCAGGTGGCGGGCGGTCAGCTCGACCCGGCCCACGGTGATCGTGTCGCCGTCCTCCACGGGCACGTCCGTGGCGACCGGGATGCCCTCGGCGTCGTACCGGCCCGCGTACGTCCGGGCGCCGGTGGCCCCCACCACCTCGGCCAGCGCCTGCCAGTGGTCGCCGTGACGGTGGGTGGTGACGACGGACGCGATGCCGTCGTCACCGATCAGCGTCAGCAGGGCGGCGGGCTCGGCCGCCGCGTCGATCAGGAGCTGCTCGCCGGTGGCCCGGCAGCGCAGGAGATAGGCGTTGTTGTTCATGGCGCCGACGGCGACCTTGGAGATCATCAGATCCGTCAGTTCGTGCACGCTCGCCGGTCCGCCGACCTTCACCGCTCCGCTGTACGTCATACGGCTCACCCTAATCCGTCGCCGCCGGGGCCGGACGGTGTCCGAGGAGACCTGGCCGCGCCCCGGCGGGAACCGCCTACAGCGGGGGCAGCACCGGCAGTGCGCCCCCCGTCACGGTCAGGGTGGAGCCGTCGCGGCGGCCGGCCAGCCAGCCGAGCAGATCGGCGGCCGTACCGCGCACCGAGACCGCGGGGCTGTCCGAGCCGCCGCCCGTCGTCCAGATGCGGCCTGCCTCATCGGTCAGGGTGGTGGCGGGAACGCCAGGGTGCCCGCCGAAGCGGTCGGTGAGGAAGACGATCTCCCGCTCCGTGAAGCCCTCCGGCAGGTCCTCCAGCTCGTAGCCGACGTCCAGGTCGACGTGGTGGATCTCCAGCTCGATCAGCCGACGGAAGGGGACCCGGGGCGCGGAATCCGTCACACCGTTGCGCAGGGAGACCGTACGGGACCAGTCGGCCTGTTCCGCCGCCACCGCCTGCAGGCGGCCCGCGCTCTCCTCGAAGTCGGCCAGCTGTTCGGCGAGGGGGCGACGGGCGCCGGCTGCGATGTCGGCGTCCCTGGTTTCGCTGCTCGCGTACATCGGGAGACCCCTGAGAACATTTCCGAGCGCGTCGGCGTTACGTGACAGGTGGGCCAGAACATGGCCCCGACTCCATCCGGGCAGCCGTGACGGCTCAGCGAGCGTGGCGTTGTCCCACTTGTCAGCTTCGCTGAGCAGTCGGTCGGTCGCTTCGCGTACAGCTCCCAGGTCGTGCGCATGATCCATCATGCGGCCGAGCCTAGCTCCGCCACCCATTCGGGTGAAGGAGTCCGAGCGCGACCGTAAATCGAATGTGCGTGCTATACGCTCGGAGGAGACAAAGCTTCCCACATCGCTGTGGCGCCCCCCATAACCTGGAACGGGGGCTGAGATTCCCCCGTTTCTCTCTAGAAAGGTGCGGACCGGCGTGGCCGACCGTCTCATCGTCCGTGGCGCGCGCGAGCACAACCTGAAGAACGTCTCGCTCGATCTCCCCCGTGACTCCCTCATCGTCTTCACCGGGCTCTCCGGGTCGGGCAAGTCGTCCCTCGCGTTCGACACGATCTTCGCCGAGGGCCAGCGGCGCTATGTGGAGTCCCTCTCCTCGTACGCCCGGCAGTTCCTCGGCCAGATGGACAAGCCGGACGTCGATTTCATCGAGGGCCTCTCTCCTGCCGTCTCCATCGACCAGAAGTCGACCTCGCGCAACCCGCGCTCGACGGTCGGCACCATCACGGAGGTCTACGACTACCTCCGGCTGCTCTTCGCCCGGATCGGCAAGCCGCACTGCCCCGAGTGCGGGCGCCCCATCGCCCGCCAGTCGCCGCAGGCCATCGTGGACAAGGTCCTCGGCCTGCCCGAGGGCAGCCGCTTCCAGGTGCTCTCGCCGCTGGTGCGCGAGCGCAAGGGCGAATTCGTCGATCTCTTCGCCGACCTCCAGACCAAGGGGTACAGCCGCGCCCGGGTCGACGGCACCACCATCCAGCTCTCCGAGCCGCCCACGCTCAAGAAGCAGGAGAAGCACACCATCGAGGTGGTCATCGACCGCCTCACCGTCAAGGACAGCGCCAAGCGCCGGCTCACCGACTCGGTCGAGACCGCCCTGGGCCTCTCCGGCGGCATGGTCGTGCTCGACTTCGTCGACCTCCCCGAGGACGACCCCGAGCGCGAGCGGATGTATTCGGAGCACCTCTACTGCGCGTACGACGACCTCTCCTTCGAGGAGCTGGAGCCGCGCTCCTTCTCCTTCAACTCGCCTTTCGGCGCCTGCCCCGACTGCACGGGGATCGGTACGCGCATGGAGGTCGACCCGGAGCTGATCGTGCCGGACGAGGAGAAGTCGCTCGACGAGGGCGCCATCCACCCCTGGTCGCACGGGCACACCAAGGAGTACTTCGGCCGGCTGATCGGCGCGCTCGCCAAGGCGCTCGGCTTCCGCACGGACATCCCCTGGGCCGGACTCCCGCAGCGGGCGAAGAAGGCCCTGCTGTACGGCCACAAGATCCAGACCGAGGTCCGCTACCGCAACCGTTACGGGCGCGAGCGCGCCTACACCACCCCCGCCTTCGAAGGCGCGGTCCAGTTCGTCAAGCGGCGCCACACCGAGGCCGAGAGCGACTCCAGCCGGGAGCGCTTCGAGGGCTACATGCGCGAAGTTCCCTGCCCCACCTGTGAGGGCACCCGGCTCAAGCCGATCGTCCTGGCGGTGACGGTGATGGAGAAGTCCATCGCCGAGGTCGCCGCGATGTCGATCAGTGAGTGCGCCGAGTTCCTCGGCCGCCTCAAGCTGAACGCCCGCGACAAGAAGATCGCCGAGCGGGTCCTCAAGGAGGTCAACGAGCGGCTGAAGTTCCTGGTCGACGTGGGCCTGGACTACCTCTCCCTGAACCGCGCGGCCGGCACGCTCTCCGGCGGCGAGGCCCAGCGCATCCGGCTCGCCACCCAGATCGGCTCCGGCCTGGTCGGTGTGCTGTACGTCCTGGACGAGCCGTCCATCGGGCTGCACCAGCGCGACAACCACCGCCTGATCGAGACGCTGGTCCGGCTCCGCGACATGGGCAACACGCTCATCGTCGTCGAGCACGACGAGGACACCATCAAGGTGGCCGACTGGGTCGTCGACATCGGCCCCGGCGCCGGTGAGCACGGCGGCAAGGTCGTCCACTCCGGCTCGCTCAAGGAGCTGCTGACCAACAAGGAGTCGATCACCGGCCAGTATCTGTCCGGCAAGCGGGCCATCCCGACACCGGACATCCGCCGGCCGGTCGACCCGGCCCGCAGCCTCACGGTGCACGGCGCCCGCGAGAACAACCTTCACGACATCGACGTCTCCTTCCCGCTCGGTGTGCTCACCGCGGTCACCGGCGTCTCCGGTTCCGGGAAGTCGACCCTGGTCAACGACATCCTCTACACCCACCTGGCCCGCGAGCTGAACGGCGCCAAGTCGGTTCCCGGCCGCCACACCCGGGTCGACGGCGACGACCTCGTCGACAAGGTGGTCCACGTCGACCAGTCACCGATCGGCCGGACACCCCGGTCGAACCCGGCGACGTACACCGGGGTCTTCGACCACGTCCGCAGGCTCTTCGCCGAGACGATGGAGGCGAAGGTGCGCGGTTATCTGCCGGGCCGCTTCTCCTTCAACGTCAAGGGCGGCCGCTGCGAGAACTGCTCCGGCGACGGCACGATCAAGATCGAGATGAACTTCCTGCCCGACGTGTACGTCCCGTGCGAGGTCTGCCACGGTGCGCGCTACAACCGGGAGACCCTGGAGGTCCACTACAAGGGCAAGTCCATCGCCGAGGTGCTGGACATGCCGATCGAGGAGGGCCTGGAGTTCTTCGAGGCCGTCCCGGCGATCGCCCGCCACCTCCGTACGCTCAACGACGTCGGCCTCGGATACGTCCGGCTCGGTCAGTCCGCGCCGACCCTCTCGGGCGGCGAGGCGCAGCGCGTCAAGCTGGCGAGCGAGCTCCAGAAGCGATCCACCGGCCGCACGGTCTACGTCCTGGACGAGCCGACCACGGGTCTCCACTTCGAGGACATCAGCAAGCTGATCACCGTCCTCTCCGGACTGGTCGACAAGGGCAACTCGGTGATCGTCATCGAGCACAACCTGGACGTCATCAAGACCGCCGACTGGGTCATCGACATGGGCCCCGAGGGCGGCAACGGCGGCGGTCTGGTCGTCGCCGAGGGGACGCCCGAGCAGGTCGCCTCGGTCCCCGCCAGCCACACCGGGAAGTTCCTCCAGGGGATCCTGGACGCGGACCGGATCAGCGAGGCCGCGGTGCCCTCAGGGCGGGGGACGGCTCGTAAGGCCGCCGCCCGGAAGACCACCACGGCGAAGAAGACCGCGGCGCCCAGGAAGGCGGTGGCCACGAAGACGGCCGCCACCGAGGCGACGGTGGCCAAGAAGGCGACGGCCACGAAGGCCACCGCCACCAAGGCCACCGCGAAGAAGGCGACCCGCGCCCGCAAGGCGTGAGCCGACGCCGGTGGCCCCCTCCCGCCCAGGAGGGAGCCACCGGCGTGTGTGGCCGGCGAGGGACCGGCCCGGCCGCAGGCCGTCCGTTCCCCGCCGGTATCGTCGGTTCCGTCACCGGCGGGGAACGGGGCGGGAACGGACGGCCACGGCCCTCGTCGCCTCCCTGCCCGTCCGGCGACACCCGCCCCGCCCCGAACAACGATCCGTGGAGTCCGCATGCCCGGCCTGCCCGCCGCCCGCCGTACCCTGCTGAAGGGCGCCGCGCTCGCGGGTGCCGCCGCACTGGGAGCGGCCGCCTGCTCCACCGAATCCAAGCTCGGCCACGCCAAGCAGCCCACCCCCACCGCCCCCGTCGACCTAGGCGAAGCCTCCGAGGTGCCGGTCGGCGGCGCCAAGCTCTACCGCGAGCAGCGCCTCGTCGTCAGCTGTCCGGCGAAGGGCGAGTACAAGGCCTTCAGCGCCCAGTGCACCCACGGCGGCTGCGTCCTGACCAAGCTCGAAGGCACCGAGGGTCACTGCGCCTGCCACGGCAGCCGCTTCGACACGACCACCGGCCAGGTCGTCCAGGGCCCGGCCACCGTGCCGCTGCCCGCCGTCCCGGTCACGGCCGACGGCGGAAAGCTCGTCGCGGGCCCGGGCGCCTGACCCCACCCCGCTAAGCGGACCGGACGGTCACTCCCAGGCCCAGTCGATGCCGACGAGCCCCGGCCGCACCCCCTCCTCCACCACGTGCACGGTCCGGTGCCGTCCGGTCAGGGTCAGTTCCCTGCGGGCGGCCCGTGGGGCACCGGCGGAGGACTGCTCGAACCGGCGGCACCGCACCGGCAACGCTCCTTCGTCGAAGCCGACCTGGAGCACGTACTGCCCGCCGCCGAAGGTGAAGCCGCGCACGTACTCCTCGCTGGGCCCGCCCGTACCGTCCTCGAAGCCGTAGCCGAAGAGGTACGTCTCGCCCGACCGCAGCCGGGTGTCGAAGAGCAGCTCGGCCACCAGTACCCCCGCGTCCGCGTCCCAGCGCACCCGCCCGGTCCGGCAGTTCTCTCCCGCCCGTACGGCGATCCGCGACGGGTCGCACCCCGGATCGCCCCGGTGGATCGCCAGATAGCGGTCGACCCCGTCCCGGTGCGCCCGTACGGCATGGAGCGACGTGCGGCCCGCCAGCTCGCGCCGGGCCCCGATCCGTACCCGTTCCAGGTGGTCCACGGTGTGCAGCCCGCCGTCCACCGGTGACTCGATCGCCGCCAGCAGCCGCTCCACCGCCCCCGAGGACTCCAGCAGCGAGCGGTACGAGCGCGACGCCGGTCGCTCCCCGTCCGCACCGGCACCGTCGCCCCGCAGCAGCCGCAGCAGCGAGTCGTCCGGCAGCGCGAGCACATCCTCCAGCGCACGGACGGCCCGCAGCGACTGCGGCCGACGGGGACGGCGTACGCCCTGCTGCCAGTAACTCAGGGTGGTCACCCCGAGCTTGACGCCCCGGTGCGCCAGATGGTGCTGCACCCGGTGCAGCGGCAGTCCGCGCACCGAGAGGGCGGTGCGCAGGGCCAGATGGAAGGGGCCGGTGTGCAGCGCCCGGTCCAGTTCTCTCTCGGTGTGCCGCATAGGGGCCTCCGGTGAACGTTCACGTGGGGAGAGGGGACACCGCCCCCGGGGGATGCGGGGGAGCAGGTGAAGGGGCTGCGCCGTTCACACGCGCGTCGCGCCGTTCACATCGTGGTGTCACTCCGCATTGAAGCGTGTTGACCTGCTCCGGACAACGGCCGATGCTCCTCATCAGCGTCCGGACGCGCTCCTCCGATCCCCGCCCCCCCGCCTTGGGAGGAACGCCATGCGCAACCGAAGAATCCGGCCCCGAAGGTACTCGTTCACCGCCCTTCTGGCCGCCGCCCTCCTCGCCGTCCCCGCGGCCACCGCCACCGCGGCCCAGTCCCCGTCCGCATCTCAGGACGGCGTCTCCATCGCCGCCGCCCAGCGTCTCGGCATCACCATGCAGGCCCAGCAGAAGACCAACTGGTGCTGGGCGGCCGGCGGCAACACCATCGCCGCCTGGTTCGGCCGCAGCTACTCCCAGAACCAGTTCTGCAACGCCTCCTTCAACCGCTCCCAGAACACCGAGTGCCCCAACTCGCAGGCCACCCTCGGCAACGTCCAGACCGGACTGTCCTGGACCGGCGTCCGGCCCGGCAGTTACGTCACCGGCTGGCTGCGCTATCCGACCGTCCAGAGCGAGATAGCGGCCCGGCGGCCCATCGAGACCCGCATCCAGTGGTCGTCCGGCGGCGGTCACATGCACGTCATCTACGGCTACGACGACGCCGACAGCTGGGTCTACTGGGGTGATCCGTGGCCCTCCAGCGACCGCTACAACTGGGCCTCGCACTCCTGGTACGTCAACAACAACCAGTTCTCCTGGACCCACTCGCTCTACCGGATCGGGGCGTGAGGACATGACCGCGACCACCCGCCGCCTCGGCGTCGCCGCCGCGCTCGCCGCCACCGCACTGTTCACCGCCGCGCCCCCGTCCACCGCCGACGAGGGCCACGCCGCACCGCCCGAGCTGACCGCCGCCACGCTGGAGGCCGCCCACGAGGCCGCCTCCGCTCCGGCGACCCTGGACACCCTGTCCCGGTTCTTCGCGCGGGAGGGAGCGGTGGCGCGTACGGCGGCCGCACCGCGCATCGAGGCGAAGACCGTCCCCGTACGCACGCTCTCCGCCGCGTTCGTCGCCGGGAAGCCGGGGGCCGCGCCGAGCACCCTGGACTACCTCGCCGCCACCGCCGTCTCCTCCGACGGCCGGAAGGCCTCCCTGTGGACCGTCCCCGGGGCCGCCGGGAGCGGACGGTGGCAGGTGGTGAACATCGCCACCGGCGACGACGAGGCCCGCTACACCGCGCGGGGGGCCCGGGCACTCCCCGGCGGCACGGTGTTCCGTGAACCGCAGATCGACGCCTGGTACGTCCACGACGCCTCCCGGGTGCTCCCGCTGGACGAGGACGCGACGGCGGCGGTGGGCGCCCGGGGCACGACCCTGAACGCCTACCGGGCCCGGGTGAAGGAGGCGTACGGCGACAAGCTGCCCGGCTCCGGGTACGCGAAGTCCGGCAAGGCGGGAGGCTACGGTTCCGAGGCGGCTCCCGCCGCTCCGGGCCCCGCCCCGGCGCCCGCCCCCTCGCTCGCCGACGCGGCGAGCACGGCCACCCCCGACACCGCCCTGACCACCGTCTCCACGATGGCCGGAGCCGGGGCCCTGCTCGCCCTGGCCCTCGGCGGCGCCACCGCCGTACGCCACCGCGTCCGCACCCGGCAGAACCCCGCGCCGGACGCCTGAGCGGAGCGCTCCGGGGCCGTCCACCCCTGAGCGCCCCGACGGGCCGCGAACCCGTGCTCCGGGGCCGCCGGCACCCCGGCACCCCGGAGCGCACCCGTCACCCGGAGGGCGACGCGCTGTCACACCCCGCAAGTAGGGTGTGAGACATGGCAGACCCCTCCAGCTACCGCCCCAGCCCGGGGCAGATCCCCGATTCCCCGGGGGTCTACAAGTTCCGCGACGAGCACCGCCGGGTGATCTACGTCGGGAAGGCCAAGAACCTCCGCCAGCGCGTGGCCAACTACTTCCAGGACCTGGCCGGTCTCCACCCGCGGACGCGCTCGATGGTCACGACCGCCGCCTCCGTCGAGTGGACGGTGGTCTCCACCGAGGTCGAGGCGCTCCAGCTGGAGTACACCTGGATCAAGGAGTTCGACCCCCGGTTCAACGTCAAGTACCGGGACGACAAGAGCTACCCCTACCTCGCCGTCACGCTGAACGAGGAGTTCCCCCGCGTCCAGGTGACGCGGGGCGCGAAGAAGAAGGGCGTGCGCTACTTCGGTCCGTACGGGCACGCCTGGGCGATCCGCGAGACGGTCGACCTGATGCTCCGCGTCTTCCCCGTCCGCACCTGCTCCGCCGGTGTCTTCAAGAACGCCGCCCGCACCGGTCGCCCCTGCCTGCTGGGCTACATCGACAAGTGCTCGGCCCCCTGCGTCGGCCGGGTCACCCCCGAGGAACACCGCGAGCTGGCCGAGGACTTCTGCGACTTCATGGCCGGGCGCACGGGCACCTACATCCGCCGCCTGGAGAAGGACATGACGCAGGCGGCCGAGGAGATGGAGTACGAGCGCGCCGCCCGCCTCCGGGACGACGCCGGGGCCCTCAAGCGGGCCATGGAGAAGAGCGCCGTCGTCCTCGCGGACGCCACCGACGCCGACCTGATCGCCGTCGCCGAGGACGAGCTGGAGGCCGCCCTCCAGATCTTCCACGTGCGCGGCGGCCGGGTCCGCGGCCAGCGCGGCTGGGTCACCGACAAGGTCGAGGCGGTCGACACCTCCGGCCTCGTCGAACACGCCCTCCAGCAGCTGTACGGGGAGGAGCGCGGCGAAGCCGTCCCCAAGGAGGTCCTGGTCCCCGCCCTGCCCGAGGACACCGAGGCGGTCTCCCAGTGGCTCGCCGAGCGCCGGGGCTCCCAGGTCAGCCTGCGGATCCCGCAGCGCGGCGACAAGAAGGACCTCATGGCGACGGTCCAGCGCAACGCCCAGCAGGCGCTCGGTCTGCACAAGACCAAGCGCGCCTCCGACCTGACCACCCGCTCCCGCGCCCTGGAGGAGATCGCCGAGGCGCTCGGCCTGGACACGGCGCCGCTGCGCATCGAGTGCTACGACATCTCCCACCTCCAGGGGGACGACGTGGTGGCCTCCATGGTGGTTTTCGAGGACGGCCTCGCCCGCAAGAGCGAGTACCGCCGCTTCCAGATCAAGGGCTTCGAGGGCCAGGACGACGTCCGTTCGATGCACGAGGTGATCGGCCGCCGCTTCAAGCGCTACCTCCAGGAGAAGGAGCGCACGGGGGAGTGGGAGCAGGCGCCGCAGGCCACCTGGGAGACGCCGGAGACCGGTGAGGCTCTCCCGGGAGCCGCCCCGGCCCTTACCGGTCCCGCCCTTACCGATTCCCCCACCGGCCCCGCCCCCACCGGCCCCGTTCCCGCCCCCGCCATTACCGCCGTCTCCCCGGCCGACGAGAGCGAGCCCCGGGAGGACGACGGCCGGCCCAAGCGGTTCGCCTACCCGCCGCAGCTCGTCGTGGTCGACGGCGGACAGCCCCAGGTCGCCGCCGCCAAGCGCGCCCTGGACGAGCTGGGCATCGACGACATCGCCGTCTGCGGCCTGGCCAAGCGCCTGGAGGAGGTCTGGCTCCCCGATGACGACGACCCCGTCGTCCTGCCCCGATCCAGCGAGGGCCTCTACCTCCTCCAGCGGGTGCGGGACGAGGCCCACCGCTTCGCCATCACCTACCAGCGCGCCAAGCGGGCCAAGCGCATCCGCTCCAGCCCCCTGGACGACGTGGCGGGCCTGGGCGAGACCCGCAAACAGGCCCTGATCAAGCATTTCGGCTCCGTGAAGAAGCTCCGGCAGGCGACAATCGAGGAGATCTGCGAGGTCCCCGGGATAGGGCGCAGGACGGCCGAATCGGTGGCGGTCGCCCTCGCCTCGGCGGCTCCCGCGGCCCCTGCCGTGAACACGGCCACAGGAGAGATCATGGAAGAGGACGACGGGGGCACGTCATGACCGAGCACACGCGCCGGGCCGACGGCGAAGGCGCCGCCGACAGCGCGCCCGCCGGCGACCGGCAGCACGAACGAACAGACCGAGCAGACGGAGCAGACGTGAGTACGAACGCCACCAACGAGACGGGCGATGCAGCGGTGCCGGCCATCCCCGAGCTGGTGATCATCTCCGGTATGTCCGGCGCCGGACGCAGCACCGCCGCCAAGTGTCTGGAGGACCTCGGCTGGTTCGTCGTCGACAACCTGCCGCCCGCGCTGATCCCCACCATGGTGGAGCTCGGCGCCCGCTCCCAGGGCAACGTGGCGCGGATCGCCGTCGTCGTCGACGTGCGGGGCCGGCGCTTCTTCGACAACCTCCGCGAATCCCTCGCGGACCTGCAGGCCAAGCACGTCACACGGCGGATCGTCTTCCTTGAGTCCTCCGACGACGCACTGGTGCGCCGCTTCGAGTCCGTCCGCCGCCCGCACCCCCTCCAGGGCGACGGCCGCATCGTCGACGGCATCGCCGCCGAGCGCGACCTGCTGCGCGAGCTGCGCGGCGACGCCGACCTGGTCATCGACACCTCCAGCCTCAACGTGCACGAGCTGCGGGCCAAGATGGACGCCCAGTTCGCGGGCGAGTCGGAGCCGGAGCTGCGCGCCACGGTGATGTCCTTCGGCTACAAGTACGGCCTGCCCGTCGACGCCGACCTGGTCGTGGACTGCCGCTTCCTGCCCAACCCGCACTGGGTCCCGGAGCTGCGCCCCTTCACCGGCCTGAACGAGGAGGTCTCCGCCTACGTCTTCGACCAGCCGGGGGCCAAGGAGTTCCTCAACCAGTACACGGAGTTGCTCCAGCTGATCGCCGCCGGCTACCGCCGCGAGGGCAAGCGGTACGTGACCATCGCCGTCGGCTGCACGGGCGGCAAGCACCGGTCCGTCGCCATGTCGGAGAAGCTCTCGGCCCGCCTCGCCGCCGAAGGCGTCGAGACCGTCCTCGTCCACCGGGACATGGGGCGAGAGTGACCGGTCGCAATCTGCGGATGCGGCGGCTGAGCCGCGCCACCTCGGCGCTCTCGGGCCGCAAACGCGGTGGGCAGCCCAAGGTCGTCGCCCTTGGCGGCGGTATGGGCCTATCGGCGTCCCTGGCGGCGCTGCGCCGGATCACCGGCGACCTCACGGCCGTGGTCACCGTCGCCGACGACGGCGGCTCCAGCGGCCGGCTGCGTGAGGAGCTGGGCGTCCTGCCGCCCGGCGACCTGCGCAAGGCGCTAGCCGCGCTCTGCGGCGACGATGACTGGGGCCGCACCTGGTCCCGGGTCATCCAGCACCGATTCGAGTCCAAGGGCGACCTCCATGAGCACGCGGTCGGCAATCTGCTGATCGTCGCCCTCTGGGAGCAGCTCGGCGACCACGTCCAGGCCCTCGACCTGGTCGGCAAGCTGCTCGGCGCGCACGGCCGGGTGCTGCCCATGTCCGCCGTGCCGCTGGAACTCCAGGCGCTGGTGAAGGGCCACGACCCCGAGCTGCCCGACGCGATCGTCACCGTGCGCGGCCAGGCCACGGTGGCGCTCACCCCGGGCGAGGTGCAGTCCGTGCACGTCGTCCCGCCCGACCCGCCGGCCGTCCCGGAAGCCGTCGAGGCGGTCCTCGACGCGGACTGGGTGGTGCTCGGCCCGGGCTCCTGGTTCTCCTCGGTGATCCCGCACCTGCTGGTGCCGGAACTGCTCGACGCACTGGTCACCACGAAGGCCCGCAAGGTCCTGTCGTTGAATCTCGCACCACAGCCCGGTGAAACCGAGGGGTTCTCACCGCAGCGTCATTTGGAGGTTTTGGGACGACACGCCCCTAAACTCGCCTTGGACGTGGTGCTGGCCGACGAGGCAGCCGTGCCCGACCGCGAATCACTCGACGATGCCGCCAGCCGGCTCGGAGCCGCGGTCGAGCTGGCGCCGGTGGCATCGCCCGACGGCGTTCCGGTCCATGATCAGGAGCTGTTGGCCGCCGCGTACGACCGTATTTTTCGGATGCATGGAAGGATCGGCCCATGGCGATGACGCCAGCGGTGAAGGACGAAATCTCTCGGCTTCCCGTGACCCGGACCTGCTGCAGGAAGGCAGAGGTCTCGGCGATTCTTCGGTTCGCGGGCGGGCTGCACCTGGTGAGCGGCCGCATTGTGATCGAGGCGGAGCTGGACACCGCGATGGCGGCGCGCCGGCTCAAGCGCGACATCCTCGAGATCTTCGGGCACAGCTCGGAGCTGATCGTGATGGCCCCCGGCGGACTGCGGCGGGGCTCGCGCTACGTCGTACGGGTGGTGGCGGGCGGCGACCAGCTGGCCCGCCAGACCGGTCTGGTGGACGGCCGCGGCCGCCCCATCCGCGGGCTGCCCCCGCAGGTGGTCTCGGGGGCCACCTGCGACGCCGAGGCCGCCTGGCGCGGGGCGTTCCTCGCGCACGGCTCCCTCACCGAGCCCGGCCGCTCCTCCTCGCTGGAGGTCACCTGCCCCGGCCCGGAGGCGGCACTCGCCCTGGTCGGCGCGGCCCGTCGGCTCTCCATCGCGGCGAAGGCCCGCGAGGTGCGCGGCGTGGACCGGGTCGTCGTCCGCGACGGCGACGCGATCGGCGCCCTGCTCACCCGGCTCGGTGCCCATGAGTCGGTGCTGGCCTGGGAGGAGCGCCGGATGCGGCGCGAGGTCCGCGCCACGGCCAACCGGCTCGCCAACTTCGACGACGCGAACCTCCGCCGCTCGGCCCGCGCGGCGGTCGCCGCCGGGGCCCGGGTGGGGCGCGCGCTGGAGATCCTCGGCGAGGAGGTCCCCGAGCACCTCGCGGCGGCCGGCCGGCTGCGCATGGAGCACAAGCAGGCCTCGCTGGAGGAGCTGGGAGCGCTCGCCGAACCGCCGCTGACGAAGGACGCGGTCGCCGGCCGGATCCGCCGCCTGCTGGCCATGGCCGACAAGCGTGCCCAGGATCTGGGCATCCCCGGCACGGAGGCCACGCTCAGCGAGGAGCTGGCGGACGGCCTGGTCGGCTGACCCGGCCACGGACAGCGCTGCCGACTCGACGGCGAACAGGGGACCTTGGTCCCCCGCCGCCGGGACCAAGGCCCTGAAGCGTGAACGGAGGCCCGTGACCTACTGGGGAGTACGGGCCTCCCGGCGTGTTCCGGTGGCGCGTACGGCCCCTCTCGATGTCACCCCGGAGCCCTTGGAGGGGTAGGGTCGGAGGCGGTCGGGGACATCCCTATACAACTCGCCGGCGTCGAAAACCGGCGTACCTATACGAGGAGATCGGTTCGTGACGATCCGCGTAGGCATCAACGGCTTTGGCCGCATCGGTCGTAACTACTTCCGCGCGCTGCTGGAGCAGGGTGCGGACATCGAGATCGTGGCTGTCAACGACCTGGGTGACACTGCGACCACGGCCCACCTGCTGAAGTACGACACCATTCTGGGTCGTCTCAAGGCAGAGGTCAGCCACACCGCCGACACCATCACGGTCGACGGTCACACCATCAAGGTGCTCTCCGAGCGCAACCCGGCCGACATCCCCTGGGGTGAGCTGGGCGTCGACGTCGTCATCGAGTCGACCGGCATCTTCACCAAGAAGGCCGACGCGGAGAAGCACATCGCCGGTGGCGCCAAGAAGGTCCTCATCTCGGCTCCGGCCAAGGACGAGGACATCACCATCGTGATGGGCGTCAACCAGGACAAGTACGACGCGGCCAACCACCACGTCATCTCCAACGCCTCCTGCACCACCAACTGTGTGGCGCCGATGGCCAAGGTTCTCGACGAGAACTTCGGCATCGTCAAGGGCCTGATGACGACGGTCCACGCGTACACCAACGACCAGCGCATCCTGGACTTCCCGCACTCGGACCTGCGCCGCGCCCGCGCCGCCGCCGAGAACATCATCCCGACCACGACCGGTGCCGCCAAGGCCACCGCTCTGGTCCTCCCGCAGCTCAAGGGCAAGCTCGACGGCATCGCGATGCGTGTCCCGGTCCCGACCGGTTCCGCCACCGACCTCGTCGTCACCCTGGACCGCGAGGTCACCAAGGACGAGGTCAACGCCGCGTTCAAGAAGGCCTCCGACGACGGCGACCTCAAGGGCTTCCTGACGTACACCGAGGACCCGATCGTCTCCTCGGACATCGTCGGCGACCCGTCGTCCTGCACCTTCGACTCCTCCCTGACCATGGTCCAGGAGGGGAACACGGTGAAGATCCTCGGCTGGTACGACAACGAGTGGGGCTACTCCAACCGCCTCGTCGACCTCACGGTCTTCGTCGGCGAGCAGCTCTGACCCTCGGGTCGGCAGGCACATCGATGTGAGCGAAGGGGCTCGGCCGGCGCAACGAAGCGCCGACCGAGCCCCTTAGCATGCTCATCGGTCCTCCCAAGGAGTAAACGGAACAGATGAAGACGATCGACGAACTTCTCACCGAAGGGGTCGCCGGCAGGCGGGTATTCGTCCGCGCCGACCTCAACGTGCCGCTGGACGGCACCACCATCACCGACGACGGCCGCATCCGCGCGGTCCTGCCGACGGTCGCCAAGCTCGCCGAAGCCGGCGCGCGGGTCGTCGTCGCCTCGCACCTGGGCCGCCCCAAGGGCGCCCCGGACCCGGTGTTCTCGCTGGCACCCGCCGCCGCACGCCTCGGTGAACTCCTCGGTGCCGACGTCGCCTTCGCGACCGACACCATCGGCGACTCCGCCCGCGCCACCGTCGCGGGCCTCACCGACGGCCAGGTCGCCGTCGTCGAGAACCTCCGCTTCAATGCCGGAGAGACCTCCAAGGACGACGCCGAGCGCGGCGCCTTCGCCGACCGGCTCGCCGAGCTCGCGGACGTGTACGTGGGCGACGGCTTCGGTGCCGTACACCGCAAGCACGCCTCGGTGGTCGACCTCCCGGCCCGGCTGCCGCACTACGCGGGCTACCTCATCGCCACCGAGGTCGGCGTGCTGAAGAAGCTCACCACCGATGTCGAGCGGCCGTACGCCGTCGTCCTCGGCGGTGCCAAGGTCTCCGACAAGCTCGGCGTCATCGACCACCTGCTGGAGAAGGCCGACCGCATCCTCATCGGCGGCGGCATGGTGTTCACCTTCCTCGCGGCCCAGGGTCACGAGGTCGGCGCCTCGCTGCTCCAGGAGGACCAGATCCCGGTCGTCAAGGAGTACCTCGAGCGGGCCGAGAAGCTCGGCGTGGAGTTCGTGCTCCCCGTCGACGTGCTGGTCGCACAGACGTTCCCCGACGTGAAGACCAAGGCCCCGGCCCACCCGGCCACGGTCGCCGCCGACGCCATCCCGGCCGGTCGGATGGGCCTGGACATCGGCCCGGAGTCCGGCAGGCTGTACGCGGCGAAGCTCGCCGACGCGGCCACCATTTTCTGGAACGGTCCGATGGGCGTCTTCGAGCACCCCGACTACGCCGAGGGCACCCGTGCGGTCGCCCAGGCGCTCCTCGACTCCCCGGCGTTCACCGTCGTCGGCGGCGGCGACTCCGCCGCGGCCGTGCGCATCCTGGGCTTCGACGAGAATGCTTTCGGACATATTTCGACCGGTGGCGGCGCCAGCCTCGAATACCTCGAGGGCAAGACGCTTCCCGGCCTCGCCGCACTGGAGGACTGAACCTCAATGACCACCCGCACCCCGCTGATGGCGGGCAACTGGAAGATGAACCTCAACCACCTCGAGGCCATCGCCCACGTCCAGAAGCTCTCCTTCGCCCTGGCCGACAAGGACTACGACGCCGTCGAGGTCGCCGTCCTGCCGCCCTTCACCGACCTGCGCTCCGTGCAGACCCTGGTGGACGGCGACAAGCTGAAGATCAAGTACGGCGCCCAGGACATCTCCGCGCACGACTCCGGTGCGTACACCGGTGAGATCTCCGGCGCGATGCTCGCCAAGCTGCGCTGCACGTACGTGGCCGTCGGCCACAGCGAGCGCCGCCAGTACCACGGCGAGAGCGACGAGATCTGCAACGCCAAGGTGAAGGCCGCCTACAAGCACGGCCTGACCCCGATCCTCTGCGTCGGCGAGGGCCTGGACATCCGCAAGGCCGGTGACCAGGTCTCCTACACGCTCGCGCAGCTCGACGGCGCCCTGAAGGACATCCCGGCCGAGCAGGCCGAGTCCATCGTCATCGCCTACGAGCCGGTCTGGGCGATCGGGACCGGCGAGGTCGCCACCCCCGACGACGCCCAGGAGGTCTGCGGTGCGATCCGCCGCCGGCTGGCCGAGCTGTACTCGCAGGAGCTGGCCGACGCCGTCCGCATCCAGTACGGCGGCTCGGTGAAGTCCGGCAACGTGGCGGCCATCATGGCGCAGCCCGACGTGGACGGCGCCCTCATCGGCGGCGCCGCGCTGGACGCCGACGAGTTCGTCAAGATCGTCCGCTTCCGCGACCAGTGAGTATGCGGTAGCGCGGATCCGTCGTACCCTTGCGGGGGCCGTGGGGGTTGCCACCCTCCGGCCCCCGCTGTACGTACAGGCAGTAGTCGAGAATTCTGAAAGTAGGGACCAGCCGTGGTTATGGCGTTCCAGATCGCTCTGATCGTCTTCAGCCTGATGCTGATGCTGCTGGTGCTCATGCACAAGGGCAAGGGCGGCGGCCTCTCCGACATGTTCGGTGGCGGGATGCAGTCGTCCGTCGGCGGCTCCTCCGTCGCCGAACGTAACCTCGACCGCATC
This sequence comes from Streptomyces sp. NPDC006261, assembly GCF_040613515.1. Taxonomy (NCBI): domain Bacteria; kingdom Bacillati; phylum Actinomycetota; class Actinomycetes; order Kitasatosporales; family Streptomycetaceae; genus Streptomyces; species Streptomyces sp. NPDC006261. Next base: position 48,110 of record NZ_JBEXSI010000007.1, on the reverse strand, counting down.
ACCGTTGTGGTGGGTCTGGTCTGGTTCGCCTGCGTCGTCGTCCTCGGCCTGCTGGTCAAGCTGGGTGACTGACCCGTCGTGGCGCGATTGCCGGTGAGGGTGTAACTCCTTGCACTGGACGCGCGTTGGGCCTTACGTAGACTGGGGCATCCTCGAGCACCATCACGCAGGGAGTTACGACCGTGGCAAGTGGCAACGCGATCCGGGGAAGCCGGGTCGGAGCGGGGCCGATGGGTGAGGCCGAGCGGGGCGAGTCCGCGCCGCGCCTCCGCATCTCCTTCTGGTGCTCGAACGGGCACGAGACGCAGCCGAGCTTCGCCCATGACGCGCAGGTGCCGGACACGTGGGACTGCCCGCGCTGCGGCTTCCCGGCCGGCCAGGACCGGGACAGCCCCCCGGACCCGCCCCGCACCGAGCCGTACAAGACGCACCTCGCTTACGTACGCGAGCGGCGCAGCGACGAGGACGGCGAGGCCATCCTCGCCGAGGCCCTCGCCAAGCTCCGCGGCGAGATCTAGCACCGCCACGGCCCGCACAGCGCCACGGATTCACCCAGTCGTTCACCGGCCGGACACCCCACAGGTGTCCGGCCGGACCGCGTTTCCCCCTCCGGGCCCGCGTCCACGCCACCCGCCTCCTCGATCAATTAGGTTGGAGGGGCAGCGGGGAAGCTGACGTACAAGAAGAAGTGGGCTGATATCCGGGATGAACGCAGCAAGCCGAACCAAGCTCAACCAGACCCCCGAGTGGACGGCTCTCGCCAAGCACCGTGAGGAGTTCGGCGCGACCCAGCTGCGCGAGCTGTTCGCGCAGGCGCCGGACCGGGGCACCGCCTACACCCTCAGGGTCGGCGACCTCCACCTCGACTACTCCAAGCACCTGGTCACCGACGAGACGCTGCGCCTGCTGCGCGAGCTCGCCGCCGCCACCGGGGTCGCCGGGCTGCGGGACGCGATGTTCCGCGGGGAGAAGATCAACACCACCGAGGACCGGGCCGTCCTGCACACCGCGCTCCGCGCCCCGCGCGGCGCGGTGATCGAGGTCGACGGTGAGAACGTCGTGCCCGCCGTGCACGCCGTCCTGGACAAGATGGCCGCCTTCGCCGAGAAGGTCAGGGCCGGTGAGTGGACCGGCCACACGGGCAAGCCCGTCAAGAACATCGTCAACATCGGCATCGGCGGCTCCGACCTCGGCCCCGCCATGGCGTACGAGGTGCTGCGCTCCTTCACGGACCGCTCCCTCACCGTCCGGTTCGTCTCCAACGTCGACGGCGCCGACCTCCACGAGGCGGTCCGCGACCTGGACCCCGCCGAGACGCTGTTCATCGTCGCCTCGAAGACGTTCACCACGATCGAGACGATCACCAACGCGACCTCCGCCCGGGACTGGCTCCTCACCGAGCTGCGGGCCGGTCAGGACGCCGTCGCCCAGCACTTCGTGGCGCTGTCGACCAACGCCGAGAAGGTCGACGAGTTCGGCATCGACACGGCCAACATGTTCGAGTTCTGGGACTGGGTCGGCGGCCGCTACTCCTACGACTCCGCGATCGGCCTCTCGCTGATGATCGCCATCGGCCCGGACCGGTTCCGCGAGATGCTCGACGGCTTCCACCTCGTCGACGAGCACTTCCGCACCGCCCCCGCCGAGGAGAACGCCCCGCTCCTGCTCGGCCTGCTCGGCGTCTGGTACGGCAACTTCTTCGACGCCCAGTCGCACGCGGTGCTGCCCTACAGCCACTACCTGTCCAAGTTCACCGCGTACCTCCAGCAGCTCGACATGGAGTCCAACGGCAAGTCCGTGGACCGCGAGGGCGACCCGGTCGACTGGCAGACCGGGCCGGTCGTCTGGGGCACGCCCGGCACCAACGGGCAGCACGCGTACTACCAGTTGATCCACCAGGGCACCAAGCTGATCCCGGCGGACTTCATCGGCTTCGCCGCCCCGGTCCACGACCTGCTGCCCGGCCTGATCGCCCAGCACGACCTGCTGATGGCGAACTTCTTCGCCCAGACCCAGGCGCTCGCCTTCGGCAGGACGCCCGACGAGGTCCGCGCGGAGGGCGTGCCCGAGGAGCTCGTCCCGCACAAGACGTTCCGGGGCAACCACCCGACGACCACGATCCTCGCCGACCGGCTGACCCCCTCGGTCCTCGGCCAGCTCATCGCGCTCTACGAGCACAAGGTCTTCGTCCAGGGCGCCATCTGGAACATCGACTCCTTCGACCAGTGGGGTGTCGAACTCGGAAAGGTCCTCGCCAAGAAGATCGAGCCCGTCCTGACCGGGGAGGCCGGCACCGGGGAGCTCGACAGCTCCACCGCCGCTCTGGTCGCCGCCTACCGCACGCTGCGGGGGCGCTGAGCCCATGCCGACGGGGGAGGGGACGGCGACGGTACGGCTGCGGCCGCCGCGCAACACGCTGAACGAGCGGGTGGTGAACTGGTGGCGGGTCCAGTGGCTGCTGATGACCGCGGCAGCCGTCGTCCCGCTCGCCGTCCTCGGCGGGCTGATCGAGCCCGCCCGCTTCTGGCTGCTGCTGCCCGCCGCGGTGTTCGCCGCGGCGGGCGTGGCGGCCGCCGTCCTCCTCCCGCTGTGGTGGTACCGCACCCACCGCTGGGAGGTCACTCAGGACGCGGTGTACGTACGCACCGGGTTCTTCTGGCAGGAGTGGCGGATCGCGCCGATGTCCCGGATCCAGACCGTGGACACCGTCCGCGGCCCGCTGGAACAGCTCTACCGGCTCGCCACCGTCACGGTCACCACCGCCTCCTCCAAGGGCGCGGTACGGATCGAGGGCCTGGACCACGAGGTCGCCGCCGAACTGGCCGAACGGCTCACCCGCATCACCCGTAACACCCCCGGCGACGCCACATGAGCACCCCGCGCGCCCCGTACGCCTCCGGGGAAGGCTGGCGCCGCCTCGACCCCCGTACGGTCCTGGTCACCGCCCTCGTCGTGGCGGGCGTCGTCGCGGGTGCCGCCGTGCCCGCCACCCTCGGCCTGGCCCGCTGGCTCGGGCTCCCCGGCGCGGTGCTCTGGGCGCTCGCCGCGGCCGCCGGAGTCATCGGGGCCGCGGCGGGTGCCGACCGGGTCCGCTGGCACCGCACCCGCTACCGGACCGGCGAGGAGCGCGTCGAGCTCCACACCGGTCTCCTCCTCGTCAAGCGCCGCTCCCTGGCCCGGACCCGCATCCGCACCGTCGACCTCACCGCCAACCCGCTGCTGCGCCTCCTGGGCCTCGTCACCGTCAGGATCGGCACCGGCGAGCACGGCGGCGACTCCACGCTGGAGCTGGACCCGGTCACCCGCGCCGAGGGCGAACGGCTCCGTCGCCTCCTGCTGGAACGCGCCACCACCCCGCAGCCCGGGGCCCACCGCGACGGCGAACTGGCCACCCTCGACCCGCGCTGGATCCGTTACGCACCGGTCTCCTTCCTCGCCCCCATGCTCGGCGGCGCGGCCGTCGGAGCCGTGATGCAGATCAGCGACTGGGCCGGGGCGCAGGGCGAGGTCATCGCCTGGGTCGGCGACCGCTTCCAGGAGACCCCGCTCCTCTGGGTGTTCGTCATCCTCGCCGCCGCCGCCCTGGTGGCGGGTGTGGCCGGGGCGCTCGGCCTCTGGATCGAGATGTGGTGGAACTACCGCCTGGAGCGTGAGCCCGGCGGCACCATCAGGGTCCGGCGCGGGCTGTTCACCTCCCGGTCCATCTCCGTCGAGGAGGCCCGGCTGCGCGGGGTCGACCTGGTCGAACCCCTCGGCGTACGGCTGCTCGGTGCCGCCCGGCTGGACGCCATCACCACCGGGCTCGCCCAGGACAACGAGTCCAGGGACGCCGGCCACAACACGGTCCTCCCGGTGGTGCCGCGCCCGCTGGCCGACTCCGTCGCCGCCGCGATACTCCGGGAGGAGGCCACCCCGACCGGCGCCCCGCTGACCCGCCACCCCCGCGCCGCCCGCGGCCGCCGACTGCGCTGGTCGCTCGCCGCCGCCCTCGCCCCGCTCCTGCTGCTCACCGTCCTCGGGGCGCTCCTCACCCCCGTACTCCTGTGGATCGCGCTCGGCTGCGCGGTGGTGTTCCCGCCGCTCGCGGTGGCGCTCGCCCTGGACGCGTACCGGAACCTCGGCCACGCGCTCTCCGGCCGCTACCTGGTCACCCGCTCGGGCACGCTCCGCCGCTCCACCGCGGCCCTGGAACGGGCCGGGGTGATCGGCTGGACCGTGAAGCAGTCGTACTTCCAGCGGCGGGCGGGGCTGCTCACCCTCACGGCCACCACGGCCGCCGGAGGGGGCGCCTACGCGGCGTACGACACCGATGCGGCCGAGGGCCTCACCTTCGCGGCCGAGGCCGTCCCCGGACTGCTGGAGCCCTTCCTGGAGCGCACGGTGCGCCCCGGCCTCTGACGGACGGTTCCGGAGCGCGATGTGCGCCCCCGGCCCGTGACCGACGGCACAGCCGGCCTCCTGGGCAGCGCGGCCGCTGTCGGCGACGATAGCGATCATGACCTTCACCCACCGCCGTACGGTCCTCGCCGCCCTGGCCACCGCGGCCGTCAGCGGCCCGCTGCTCGGCTCGCTCACCGCGACTACCGCCCACGCCACCGACGACCTGGACATCTACACCTCCAACACCGACCTCTACAAGAAGCTGGCCGGACAGGAGGGCGTCGAGTTCGCCCGCCGCTACCGGAGACACGAGTACGCCGACCACTCGACCCCGCAGAGATATCCGTACAACCGGACCACCGTCATGGCCCTGCACGGCGGCGGCATCGAGACCGGCACCTCCGAACTCTGCCTCGCCATAGCCGGCTACCACCCGGCCACGCTCGCCCCGCTGCAGGACGGCCACGGGGTGCACGACTACTGGATGTTCGAGGGGCTGCGCACCTCCGGCAACCGCGACCTGCACGTCACCGCCAAGAACTGCGACGATCACGTCGCCATCTCCATGGCGGCCGGCAGCCTCAACGTCCTGAGTCTGCACGGCTGTACGTCGGCCCAGGCGGGCACCGTCCCGCAGGCCGTGGTGGTCGGCGGGCTCAACACCCGCTTCAAGACCCTGCTCAAGGCCGAGTTCGACAGGGTGGGCATCGCCTGGCGGGACGGGAACGAGACGCCCGACCTGGCCGGCGTCAATCCCAGCAACCCCGTCAACCGCACCATGCTGTCCAAGGGCGGTCAGCTGGAGCTCACCACGGAGCTGCGCGCCGCCATGTTCACGAACAACACCCGTGCGGGCCGGGCCGGCAGCACGACCCCGGTCTTCGACCGCTTCACCGCCGCCTGCCGGGCCGCGATCACCAAGCTGGAGCAGGGCACGGACCAGGTCATCCTCTGAGGCCCGCGGCTCCTTCGCCGCCGTGCGTCGTGTCGATGACGCAGAAGCGGTTGCCCTCGGTGCCGGCGAGGACCACGAAGTCCGGGTCCGGCGGGTAGAGCTCCCACGCGACCCGATCGGCGCCGAGCCCGATCAGCCGCTCCACCTCGGCCTCCTGGGTGGCGGAGTGGAGGTCGAGGTGGGCCCGGGGGACCTCCCGCACGGGGGAGGCGGAACGACCCGGCGCCACCCCGACGCCGGGCCCTTCGGCCGCGACCAGCACCACCCAGTCGTCCGTCCCCGGCTCACGCTCGGTGTACGTGAGCGCGGCCTTCCAGAAGGCGGCGGCCCGTTGTACGTCGCTCGCGCCCATCACCACGGTTCCGACGTGCACCATGGGGGGCGAGCTTTTCACACCGCAGGCCCGGCCCGCTGAGGAAGAGCGGGCCGGGCCTGGTGGCCGAAAAGCCGAAAACGGTCAGGCAGAAGCCGGCGGGTACAGCGTGCGCGGCAGCTGGGATGCCGCCGCCGCGTCCAGCAGCCAGAGCGTCCTGCTGCGCCCGTACGCGCCCGCCGCGGGCGCCTGCGTCTCCCCGGCGCCCGACAGCGCGATGGCCGCGGCCCCCGCCTTGTCCTCGCCCGCCGCCAGCAGCCACACCTCACGCGCCGCGCGGATCGCGGGGAGCGTGAGCGAGACGCGGACCGGCGGCGGCTTGGGGGCCCCGTGCACACCGACGACGGTGCGCTCGGTCTCCCGTACCGCGGGCAGCTCCGGGAAGAGCGAGGCCACATGGGTGTCCGGCCCGACGCCCAGCATCAGCACGTCGAACGCCGGCACCCGGCCGTGGTCCTCCGGCCCCGCGGCGGCGGCCAGTTCGGCCGCGTAACCGGCGGCCGCCTCGTCCACGTCCTCGCCGTACGGGCCGTCCGACGCGGGCATCGCGTGCACCCGGGCCGGGTCGAGCGGCACCGCGTCGAGCAGCGCCTCGCGGGCCTGGGTGACGTTCCGCTCGGGATCGCCCTCAGGCAGGAACCGCTCGTCGCCCCACCACAGGTCCAGGCGCGCCCAGTCGACCGCGTCCCGGGCGGGTGCGGCAGCCAGCGCGGCCAGCAGGCCGTTGCCGTTGCGCCCACCGGTCAGCACCACCGAGGCGTGGCCCCGGGCGGCCTGGGCGTCCACGATCCTCGTGATCAGCCGGGCCGCCGCGGCCTGCGCCATCAGCTCCTTGTCGCGGTGCACGACCAGCTGAGGAGGCGTCACTTGGCGGCCGCCTTCTTGGCCGGGGCCTTCTTCGCGGCGGGCGCCTTCTGCTCGCCGCCGTCCTCCTCGGGGGCCTTCTCCGCCGCGGCGGCCTTGACCTCGCCGCCCGCGTGGAGCCTCTCCACCCCGAACTTCACCGCGGCCTCGTAGGTGTTGTCCGGGTCGAGCCGGCGCAGCTCCTCCGCCAGCAGCTCGGCGGTTTCGCGGCGCTTGAGCGCCACCCCGCGGTCCGGCTGGCCCTGCATGGAGAGCGTGGCCAGCGAGCCGTCGGCCCGGTCGAGGACGATGACGCCGTTCTTCGTCTCCATCCGGACGGCGGTCAGCCCGGGGCCACCGGAGTACGTGCGTTGCACCGGGACGCCGAGCCGGTCCGCGAGCCACATCGCGAGCAGCTCGCAGCTCGGGTTGTCGCTCTCGCCCTCGACGGTGACACCGATGACCTCCGCGGGCTGCTGGTCCAGCGCCGCGGCCAGCATCGAGCGCCACGGCGTGATCCGGGTCCACGACAGGTCGGTGTCGCCGGGGCTGTACGTCGCCGCCCGCACCGCCAGCTCGTCCAGCGGGCGCTCGGCGGAGTAGCCGTCGGTGATCCGGCGCTGGGCGAGGGCGCCCAGCGGGTCCTTCGCCGCGTCGGCGGGCGCGTCCTCGGGCCACCACACCACGACCGGGGCGTCCGGCAGCAGCAGCGGGAGCACCACCGACTGGGCGTGGTTGGCCAGTTCGCCGTGGAGGCGCAGCACCACGGTCTCGCCGGTCCCCGCGTCGGAACCGACCCGGACCTCGGCGTCGAGACGGGCGTCGCGCCGGGCGCGCGGCGAGCGGCTGACCCGCTTGATCACCGCGATGATCCGCGAGGGGTGCTCGCGGGATGCGTCACCGGCCGACTTGAGCGCGTCGTACGCGTTCTCCTCGTCGGTGACGATGACCAGGGTGAGCACCATGCCGATGGCGGGGGTGCCGATGGCCCGGCGGGCCGAGACCAGCGCCTGGTTGATCTTGCTGGATGTGGTTTCCGTGAGATCGATCTTCATGGCCGCCTCCAGCTCCGTCCGTCACGTGCGAGCATCTCGTCGGCCTCGGCCGGACCCCAGGTGCCGGCCGCGTACTTCGCGGGCTTGCCGTGCTTGTCCCAGTACTCCTCGATCGGGTCGAGGATGGTCCAGGAGAGCTCGACCTCCTGGTGGCGCGGGAACAGGTTGGCGTCGCCGAGCAGCACGTCCAGCAGGAGCCGCTCGTACGCCTCCGGACTGGACTCCGTGAAGGACTCTCCGTACGCGAAGTCCATCGTGACGTCCCGGACCTCCATCGAGGTGCCGGGCACCTTGGAGCCGAAGCGCACGGTGACGCCCTCGTCCGGCTGGACCCGGATGACCAGGGCGTTGCCGCCGAGCTCCTCCGTGGCACCGGACTCGAAGGGCAGGTAGGGCGCGCGCTTGAAGACGACCGCGATCTCCGTGACCCGGCGGCCGAGCCGCTTTCCGGTGCGCAGGTAGAACGGCACGCCCGCCCACCGGCGGTTGTTGATCGTCAGCTTGATCGCGGCGAAGGTGTCGGTCGTCGACTTGGGGTCGATGCCGTCCTCCTCGCAGTAGCCGAGGACCTCCTGGCCGCCCTGCCAGGCGTGCTCGTACTGGGCGCGCACGGTGTGCAGACCGAGGTCCTCGGGCAGCTCGACGGCGGTGAGCACCTTGAGCTTCTCGGCGACCAGGGCCTTCGGGTGGAAGGAGCCCGGCTCCTCCATCGCGGTGAGCGCCAGCAGCTGGAGCAGGTGGTTCTGGATGACGTCACGGGCGGCGCCGATGCCGTCGTAGTAGCCGGCCCGGCCGCCGATGCCGATGTCCTCGGCCATCGTGATCTGTACGTGGTCGACGTAGGACCGGTTCCAGATCGGCTCGAACATCGTGTTGGCGAACCGCAGCGCCAGGATGTTCTGGACCGTCTCCTTGCCCAGGTAGTGGTCGATCCGGAAGACCTCGTTGGGCGGGAAGACGTCGTGCACGAGCTGGTTGAGCTCCTGCGCGCTGGCCAGGTCGTGGCCGAACGGCTTCTCGATGACGGCCCGTCGCCAGGAGCCCTCGGTCTGGTCGGCGAGCCCGTGCTTCTTGAGCTGCTGGACGACCTTGGGGAAGAACTTCGGCGGCACGGAGAGGTAGAAGGCGTAGTTGCCTCCGGTGCCCTGGGCCTTGTCGAGCTCCTGGATCGTCGCCTTCAGCGTCTCGAACGCCTCGTCGTCGTCGAAGTCGCCCTGGACGAAGCGCATCCCCTGGATGAGCTGCTGCCAGACCTCTTCGCGGAACGGTGTACGGGCGTGCTCCTTGACGGCGTCGTGGACGACCTGGGCGAAGTCCTCGTCCTCCCAGTCGCGGCGGGCGAAGCCGATGAGCGAGAAGCCCGGTGGCAGCAGGCCGCGGTTGGCCAGGTCGTAGACGGCGGGCATCAGCTTTTTACGGGACAAATCGCCCGTGACGCCAAAGATGACCAGGCCCGACGGCCCCGCGATACGCGGGAGCCGTCGGTCCTGTGCGTCACGGAGCGGGTTGGCTCCGGGAACAGCAGACAAAGTGGTCAGCCCTCCGAGGGAGCGAGGCGCGAGAGCTCCGCCTCGGTCGACTTGAGCAGGTCGGTCCAGGACGCCTCGAACTTCTCGACGCCCTCGTCCTCCAGCACCTGCACGACGTCGTCGTACGAGATGCCGAGCTTCTTGATCGCGTCGAGGTCGGCGCGGGCCTGGTCGTAGCCGCCGGCGACGGTGTTGCCGGTGATCTCGCCGTGGTCGGCCACGGCGTCCAGGGTCGCCTCCGGCATGGTGTTCACCGTGTTGGGGGCGACCAGGTCGTCGACGTACAGGGTGTCCTTCAGCGACGGGTCCTTGACGCCGGTGGAGGCCCACAGCGGGCGCTGCTTGTTGGCCTGCGCCTTGTCCAGGGGGGCCCAGCGGTCGCTCGAGAAGACCTCCTCGTACGCCTCGTAGGCCAGGCGCGCGTTGGCCAGGGCGGACTTGCCCTTGGCGGCCTTCGCCTCGTCGGACCCGATGGCGTCCAGACGCTTGTCGATCTCGGTGTCCACGCGGGACACGAAGAAGGACGCCACCGAGTGGATCTTGGAGAGGTCCAGGCCCGCGGCCTTCGCCTTCTCCAGACCCGCCAGGTAGGCGTCCATGACCGCGCGGTAGCGCTCCAGCGAGAAGATCAGCGTCACGTTGACGCTGATACCCCGGCCGATCGTCTCGGTGATCGCCGGGAGACCGGCCTTGGTCGCCGGGATCTTGATGAGCGTGTTCGGCCGGTCGACCAGCCACGCCAGCTGCTTGGCCTCGGCGGTGGTGGCCGTGGTGTTGTGGGCCAGACGGGGGTCCACCTCGATGGAGACCCGGCCGTCCTGGCCGCCGGTCGCGTCGAAGACCGGGCGCAGGATGTCGGCGGCGTCACGGACGTCCGCCGTCGTGATCATGCGGACCGCTTCCTCGACGGTGACGCGGCGGGCGGCGAGGTCGGTGAGCTGCTGCTCGTAACCGTCGCCCTGCGAGATCGCCTTCTGGAAGATCGACGGGTTGGTGGTGACGCCGACGACATGGCTCTGGTCGATCAGCTCGGCCAGGTTGCCCGAGGTGATCCGCTTGCGCGACAGGTCGTCGAGCCAGATCGCCACGCCCTCGTCGGAGAGGCGCTTGAGTGCGTCTGTCATGGGTTGCATCTCCTACTAGTCGTATATCTACGTCGTATATACGGCGTCAGCGTGCTGCGGCGGCGAGAGATTCCCGCGCGGCGGCGGCCACGTTCTCGGCGGTGAAGCCGAACTCGCGGAAGAGGACCTTCGCGTCGGCCGAGGCACCGAAGTGCTCCAGGGAGACGATCCGGCCGGCGTCCCCGACGTACCGGTACCAGGTCAGGCCGATGCCCGCCTCGACGGCGACCCGCGCCTTGACCGACGGCGGGAGCACGCTCTCCTTGTAACCCTGATCCTGCTCCTCGAACCACTCGACCGACGGCATCGAGACGACCCGGGTCGGCACACCGGCCGCCTGGAGCTGCTCACGCGCCTCGACGGCGACGTGGACCTCGGAGCCGGTCGCGATGAGCAGCGCCTGCGGCGTCGTGTTCTGCCCGGAGGGCCCTTCGGCCTCGAACAGGACGTAACCGCCCTTGGCCGCGTCCTCGTTCGCCTCGTACGTCGGAACGCCCTGCCGGGTCAGCGCCAGGCCGTGCGGGGCGCCCTCGCCGAACACCTTGGTGTAGCGGCGCAGGATCTCGCGCCAGGCGATGGCCGTCTCGTTGGCGTCGGCCGGGCGCACGACGTTCAGGCCCGGGATGGCGCGCAGCGCGGCCAGGTGCTCGACCGGCTGGTGGGTCGGGCCGTCCTCGCCGAGGCCGATCGAGTCGTGCGTCCACACGTACGTCACCGGCAGGTGCATCAGCGCGGAGAGCCGCACCGCGTTGCGCATGTAGTCGGAGAACACCAGGAAGGTGCCGCCGTAGATGCGGGTGTTGCCGTGCAGCGCGATGCCGTTCATCGCGGCGGCCATCGCGTGCTCGCGGATCCCGAAGTGGATCGTGCGGCCGTACGGGTCGGCCTCCGGCAGCGGGTTGCCCACCGGCAGGAACGACGACGTCTTGTCGATGGTGGTGTTGTTCGAGCCGGCGAGGTCGGCGGAGCCGCCCCACAGCTCGGGCACGACCTCGCCCAGCGCCTGGAGCACCTTGCCGGACGCGGCACGGGTGGCCAGGGACTTGCCGGCCTCGAAGACCGGGAGCTTCTCCTCCCAGCCGGCGGGCAGCTCGCCCGCCGCGATCCGGTCGAAGTCGGCGGCGCGCTCCGGGTTGGCGGTGCGCCACGCGGCGAACCCCTTGTCCCACTCGGCGCGGGCCTCACGGCCGCGGTCCAGGGCCTCACGGGTGTGGCCGATGACAGCGTCGGAGACCTCGAAGGTCTGCTCCGGGTCGAAACCGAGGACCCGCTTGGTCGCCGCGATCTCGTCGTCGCCGAGCGCCGAACCGTGTGCGGCCTCGGTGTTCTGGGCGTTCGGCGCGGGCCAGGCGATGATCGAGCGGGCCGCGATGAACGAGGGGCGCTCGGTCTCCGCCTTCGCCGCCTGGAGCGCCGCGTACAGACCCGCCGGGTCCAGGTCGCCGCTCGGCAGCTGCTCGACGCGCTGGACGTGCCAGCCGTACGCCTCGTACCGCTTCAGGGTGTCCTCGGAGACCGCGGTCTCCGTGTCGCCCTCGATGGAGATGTGGTTGTCGTCCCAGAGCAGGACCAGGTTGCCCAGCTTCTGGTGCCCGGCCAGCGAGGACGCCTCGGCCGAGATGCCCTCCTGGAGGCAGCCGTCACCGGCGATGACCCAGACCGTGTGGTCGAAGGGCGAGGTGCCGGGGGCCGCCTCGGGGTCGAACAGGCCGCGCTCGTAGCGGGCGGCCATGGCCATGCCCACCGCGTTGGCGACACCCTGGCCCAGCGGGCCGGTCGTCGTCTCGACACCGGTGGTGTGCCCGTACTCCGGGTGCCCCGGGGTCTTGGAGCCCCAGGTCCGGAACGCCTTCAGGTCGTCCAGCTCCAGGCCGTAACCGGCGAGGTAGAGCTGGATGTACAGGGTCAGGCTGGAGTGGCCCGCCGAGAGGACGAACCGGTCGCGGCCGGTCCACTCCGCGTCCGCGGGGTCGTGCCGCATGACCTTCTGGAACAGGGTGTACGCGGCGGGAGCCAGGCTCATGGCCGTACCCGGGTGGCCGTTTCCGACTTTCTGTACGGCGTCCGCGGCGAGGACGCGGGCGGTGTCCACGGCCCGCTGGTCCAAATCGGTCCACTGGAGGTCTGTGGTGGTCGGCTTGTTGCTCACCCTGAGTCAGGGCTCCTCTCCACTGTCGTAAACCGGTGACTGTTACCGCACCGGGCGTTGCCGAGCCTACCCCCGCCGCGGGGCACACTTCCCGAGCACTTTCCAGGGTGCGGGGGGCCTGCGCACTTCGCCTCCCGGCGGACGGGCCCCCTACATCCGCACAGTCACCCTCAACACGACCCCACCCCCGCGAAGGACGGTGTGTGCCCAACGTTTAGAGTGGTCGGGTTCGCGCAAGTCTTCACCGGGCCTCCTCGCCCGGAGCTTGCTGGGATTTCTCTGTCAGGGGTGTGCGTGACGGCCGTCGAGTCCCGACCCGCAGGGGTCGCCTTGACTCCCAGCCCAGGGGGCCATCGCCCGTACGGGGCCCGTGTCAAGGCATTCGTGGCGCTTACCAAGCCACGGATCATCGAGCTGTTGCTCATCACCACCGTTCCGGTGATGTTCCTCGCCGCCCAGGGCGTACCCGACCTGTGGCTCGTGCTCACCACCACCATCGGGGGGTACCTCTCGGCGGGCGGCGCCAACGCGCTGAACATGTACATCGACCGCGATATCGACGCGCTGATGGACCGCACGTCCCAGCGTCCGCTGGTCACCGGCATGGTCAGCCCCCGTGAGTGCCTCGCCTTCGGATTCGCCCTCGCGGTGATCTCCACGCTCTGGTTCGGAGTGTTCGTCAACTGGCTGTCCGCGGGACTCGCCCTCGGCGCGCTGCTCTTCTACGTCGTCGTCTACACGATGCTGCTGAAGCGCCGCACCTCGCAGAACATCATCTGGGGCGGCATCGCCGGCTGCATGCCGGTGCTCATCGGCTGGTCCTCCGTGACGAACTCCCTCTCCTGGGCCGCCGTCATCCTCTTCGCCGTCATCTTCTTCTGGACGCCGCCGCACTACTGGCCGCTCTCCATGAAGGTGAAGGAGGACTACGCCCGGGTCGGCGTCCCGATGCTCCCGGTCGTCGCCTCCAACCAGGTGGTCGCCAGGCAGATCGTCATCTACAGCTGGGTGATGGTCGGCGTCTCGCTGCTGCTCACCCCGCTGGGCTACACCGGCTGGTTCTACCTGTCGGTGGCGCTGCTGGCGGGCGGCTTCTGGCTCTGGGAGGCCCACGGGCTGCAGAACCGGTCCAAGGCCGGGGTGACGGGCGCCAAACTCAAGGAGATGCGGCTGTTCCACTGGTCCATCACCTACGTCTCGCTGCTCTTCCTGGCCGTCGCGGTGGACCCCTTCCTCCGCTAGTTCTTCCCCCTTCGGGCGGGTCACGTGGCACAAGCCACGTGACCCGCCCGTCGCCGTTCGAACTACTCGTCGGTAGCATCCTGTTCATGGGAGAGACGGCAGCAGACGCAGCAGACACCGGGCAGACCTCGCGGACGGACGCCAGGAAGGCGGCCCGCTCGGAGCGCAGGGCGGCGAAGCTCGCCCGTGAGATCGGGGCCTTCGCCAAGGAGCACGGCGGCGCCGAGGGGCAGCTCGCCTACATCGGCCAGGCGGGCGCCCGCATCGTCCTGGTCGGCCAGGACGGTGCCTGGGGCGACCTGGTGGCCCCGACGTACGCCGTGGCCGAGAGGGCGGCGGAGAAGTCCGGGATCGCGATGCACGAGGAGTTCGACGGCGACTTCGCCCTCAAGGTCCGCACGGGCCCGTACGAGTGGTCGCGGATGGCCGGGATCCAGGTCGGCGGGCCGTCCAACGACCGCTGAGCGGATACGACGAAGGGGCGGCGGGCACATGCCCGCCGCCCCTTCGTCGTACGAGAACCCCTAGACCGCCGGAGCGGACGCCGGCTCCCGCTCTTCGGCGGAGGCGGGCGGGCCCGGCAGCGTGGCCGGCTCGTCGTCGCCGCGCTCGCGCATGCTCATCACCAGGCGGATCACGGCGATCCACATGATGGCCGAGCCGAACATGTGGACGCCGACGAGGATCTCGGGGACGTCGCTGAAGTACTGCACGTACCCGATCGCGCCCTGGGCGAGCAGCACGACCAGCAGGTCGCGGGCGCGGGCCCGGGTGTCGGCGGGGGCGTCGACCACCCGCAGGGCCAGCCACATCGCGACGGCCAGCGCGCAGACCACCCAGGCGGCGATGGCGTGCACATGGGCGGCGGCCGACCAGTCCCACGGCATACGCGGTACGTCGCTGCTGTCGCCCGCGTGCTTGCCGGAACCGGTCACCGAGGTGCCGAGCACGATGAGGACCATGGTGGTCGCCAGGATCGCCCAGGAGAGGCGCCGTACCGGCAGGGGGACGCGGGGTCGCGCCGGGCCGTCGCCCTCGCCGACCCGGGCCCAGGTGATCACGGTGACCGCGAGCAGCGCGTTGGCGAGCAGGAAGTGCCCGGCCACCGTCCACGGGTTGAGCCCCGCCCAGACGGTGATGCCGCCGAGGACGGCGTTGCCCAGCACGATCCAGAACTGCGACCAGGCCAGCCGGGTCACCTTGCGGCGGCGCGGCTCGGCGGAGCGGGTCGCGATGATCGCCCAGCCGACGGCCGCCGACAGGACGTACGTCAGCATGCGGTTGCCGAACTCGATCGCGCCGTGCAGGCCCTGCTCGGGCGTCGCGAAGAGGCTGTCGTCGGTGCACTTGGGCCAGGTGTCGCAGCCGAGGCCCGAACCGGTCAGCCGGACGGCACCGCCGGTCACGATGATGAAGACGCTCATCATCACGGCGGAGAGCGCGGCACGCTTCACCACTTTGGTGGACGGCGTCCAGCGCTTGGCGATGGCAGAGATGGGGGTTTCCACGCGGACCATCGTAGGACGAGGCTTGTGCATGTTTTCACGAGGGGTGGGTTCGCACCCGCTTGCCCGCGAAAGTCCCCGGACGGCCTACTCCCAGCGGAAGAGCTTGGCCGCGGCGCCCAGCCCCAGCACCGCCCAGGCCGCCAGGATCCCGGCCTGGGCCCACGGCATCGACGCGCCGTGCTGCAGGACGTCCCGCAAGCCCTCCGAGAGCGCCGAGATGGGCAGCATCCCCAGCACCGCCTGCACCGCGTCCGGGAACTTGTCCAGCGGCACGATGACCCCGCCGCCGACCAGCAGCAGCAGGAAGACCAGGTTGGCGGCGGCGAGCGTCGCCTCGGCCTTCAGCGTCCCGGCCATCAGCAGTCCGAGCCCGGAGAACGCGGCGGTCCCCAGCACCAGGAGCAGCAGGACGGAGAGCGGGTTGCCCTGCGGCGACCAGCCGAGCGCGAGGGCGATCGCCGTCAGCAGCAGTACCTGGAGCACCTCGGTGACCAGCACCGACAGGGTCTTCGCCGTCATCAGCGCCCAGCGGGGCAGCGGGGAGGCCCCGAGCCGCTTGAGGACCCCGTAGCGGCGCTCGAAGCCGGTGGCGATGGCCTGGCCGGTGAACGCCGTCGACATCACGGCCAGCGCCAGGACGCCCGGTGCCAGGAAGTCGACCGACGCGCCCGAGCCGGTGTCGACGATGTCGACCGCGCTGAACAGCACCAGCAGCAGCGTCGGAATGATCACTGTCAGCAGCAGCTGCTCGCCGTTGCGCAGCAGCATCCGGGTCTCCAGCGCGGTCTGCGCGGCGATCATCCGGGGGAGCGGGGCGGCGCCGGGGCGCGGGGTGTACGTACCGGCGCTCATGCGCGCAGCTCCTTGCCGGTCAGTTCGAGGAAGACGTCCTCCAGGGTGTGCCGCTCCACGGAAATGCCCTCCGGCATCACGCCGTGCTGGGCGCACCAGGAGGTGACGGTGGCCAGCAGTTGCGGGTCGATGGTCCCGGTGATGCGGTACGTCCCCGGGAGCGGCTCGGCGGCCTCGGAGCCGTCGGGCAGCGCCTTGACCAGCGCGCCGAGGTCGAGTCCCGTACGCCCGGTGAAGCGCAGGGTGTTCTCGGCGCCGCCCCGGCAGAGCTGCTCCGGCGAGCCCTGGGCGATGACCCGGCCCGCGTCGATGATCGCGACGTCGTCGGCGAGCGCCTCGGCCTCGTCCATGAAGTGGGTGGTCAGCACCACGGAGACCCCGTCTCCGCGCAGCTCGCGCACCAGGTCCCAGGTGGAGCGGCGGGCCTGCGGGTCGAGCCCGGCGGTCGGCTCGTCCAGGAAGACCAGCTCGGGCCGGCCGACGACCGCGAGGGCCAGGGCGAGGCGCTGCTGCTGGCCGCCGGAGAGCCGCCGGTAGGCGGTGCGGCCGCAGGAGCCGAGGCCGAGCCGTTCGATCAGGGCGTCCACGTGCAGCGGGTGGGCGTGCAGCTTCGCCATGTGGCGGAGCATCTCGTCCGCCCGGGCGCCGGAGTAGACGCCGCCGGACTGGAGCATGACCCCGATCCGGGGGCGCAGCCGCTCCGCGTCGGCGACCGGATCGAGTCCGAGGACGCGTACGGTGCCGGCGTCGGGACGGCGGTAGCCCTCGCAGGTCTCGATCGTGGTGGTCTTCCCTGCGCCGTTCGGGCCGAGCACGGCCGTCACCACGCCCGCCGTAACCGCCAGATCGAGGCCGTCCACCGCGGTCTTCGTGCCGTACCGCTTCACCAGGCCCTTGACCTGTACGACGGGCTCGTTCTCCATGGCGCGTAAGTCTAGGCAGCGCCTCGCGCGGGCCTTCTCCCGGGGCCAGATTAGGTAACCCTAAGTGATGAACCGCACCGTAGATCGTTCCGGACCGTGGTTGTCATGGCCGAATGAATTACGCAACAATGGTGTTGTGAAATACGACGGTGGGTCTTCCCAGGAGGAACTCGCGACCGGTGAGCGCTCGACGCGCAACCGGGTCGCGCGCTCCATCCTGGACCACGGTCCGTCCACAGCCGCCGATCTGGCCAAGCGCGTCGGTCTCACCCAGGCCGCCGTCCGCCGCCACCTGGACGCCCTCGTCTCCGACGGGGTCGTGGAAGCCCGTGAACAGCGGGTCTACGGGGCGCGGACCCGCGGCAGGCCCGCCAAGGTGTTCGCCTTGACGGACTGCGGCCGGGACGCCTTCGATCAGTCCTACGACAAGCTGGCCGCGGACGCCCTGCGCTTCATCGCCGAATCCGGCGGGGACGAGGCGGTCACCGCCTTCGCCCGGGCCCGGATGGCGGCGATGGGCGAGGCGTACCGCGCCGCGGTCGAGGCCGCGGCGCCCTCGGAGCGCACGGAGGCCCTCGCCAGGGCCCTGAGCACCGACGGGTACGCTGCTACGGCGCGAAGCGCGCCGGGCCCGCAGCAGGGCGAGCAGCTGTGCCAGCACCACTGCCCGGTGGCGCATGTCGCCGAGCAGTTCCCACAGCTGTGCGAGGCGGAGACGGAATTCTTCTCCAGCCTCCTCGGGACCCATGTGCAGCGTCTGGCCACCCTCGCCCACGGCGACGGCGTGTGCACGACGTACGTGCCGCGCAGCGGCCAGGCAGCACCCCCACAGACCACCCATTCAGCATCTGCAAGCACGGCCGGGAGGAACCCCGCATGACGCTCCCCACGGAGACTGCCCACCCTGAGCTCGAGGGTCTGGGTACGTACGAATTCGGCTGGGCCGACTCCGACGCGGCAGGCGCGGCGGCGAAGCGCGGCCTCTCCGAGGCTGTCGTCCGCGACATCTCGGAGAAGAAGAACGAGCCCGAGTGGATGCTGAAGCTGCGGCTCAAGGGCCTCAAGCTCTTCGGCAAGAAGCCCATGCCGAACTGGGGCTCCGACCTGTCGGGCATCGACTTCGACAACATCAAGTACTTCGTGCGGTCCACGGAGAAGCAGGCGGCCTCCTGGGAGGAGCTGCCCGAGGACATCAAGAACACGTACGACAAGCTCGGCATCCCCGAGGCGGAGAAGCAGCGCCTCGTCGCCGGTGTCGCCGCGCAGTACGAGTCCGAGGTCGTCTACCACCAGATCAACGAGGAGCTGGAGGCGCAGGGTGTCATCTTCATGGACACCGACACCGCGCTGAAGGAGCACCCGGAGCTCTTCAAGGAGTACTTCGGCACCGTCATCCCCGTCGGTGACAACAAGTTCGCCTCGCTGAACTCGGCCGTGTGGTCCGGCGGCTCGTTCATCTACGTGCCCAAGGGTGTCCACGTCGAGATCCCGCTCCAGGCCTACTTCCGTATCAACACGGAGAACATGGGCCAGTTCGAGCGGACGCTGATCATCGTCGACGAGGACGCCTACGTCCACTACGTCGAGGGCTGCACCGCCCCGATCTACTCCTCGGACTCGCTGCACAGCGCCGTGGTCGAGATCATCGTGAAGAAGGGCGGCCGCTGCCGCTACACGACCATCCAGAACTGGTCGAACAACGTCTACAACCTGGTCACCAAGCGGGCCGTGGCCTACGAGGGCGCGACCATGGAGTGGGTCGACGGCAACATCGGCTCCAAGGTGACCATGAAGTACCCGGCCATCTACCTGATGGGCGAGCACGCCAAGGGCGAGACCCTCTCGATCGCCTTCGCGGGCGAGGGCCAGCACCAGGACGCCGGCGCCAAGATGGTCCACATGGCGCCGAACACCTCCTCCAACATCGTCTCCAAGTCGGTGGCGCGAGGCGGCGGCCGTACGTCCTACCGCGGTCTGATCGAGATCGGCGAGGGCGCGCCGGGCGCGAAGTCCAACGTGCTCTGCGACGCTCTCCTGGTCGACACGATCTCGCGGTCGGACACCTACCCCTACGTCGATGTCCGCGAGGACGACGTGTCGATGGGCCACGAGGCGACCGTCTCCAAGGTCTCCGAGGACCAGCTCTTCTACCTCATGAGCCGCGGACTGACCGAGTTCGAGGCCATGGCGATGATCGTGCGCGGCTTCGTCGAGCCGATCGCGAAGGAGCTGCCCATGGAGTACGCCCTGGAGCTCAACCGGCTGATCGAGCTGCAGATGGAGGGTTCGGTCGGCTAGGTCCTCGGTCCGAGGACGACACGGGGCGGTCGCACGCGGCCGCCCCGGCCCCCACCGAACCACCCCCTTCTTGACTGAGAAAGCGAGCACTACGACAGCCATGGCTGAGGCTCAGAACACACCGGTGGGCTCCACCACCGCCGGCTCCATCGCGGTGGCCGCCGAGTCGACCGTCGCCACGCGCATGAGCGCGCCCCCGTCCTTCGACGTCGCGGACTTCCCCGTCCCGCACGGTCGCGAGGAGGAGTGGCGCTTCACCCCGCTGGAGCGGCTGCGCGGGCTGCACGACGGCACCGCGGTCGCGAACGGCGGCGGCGTGAAGGTCGCGATCGACGCGCCCGAGGGCGTCACCGTCGAGACCGTCGGCCGCGACGACGCCCGGCTCGGCAAGGCCGGTACGCCGGTGGACCGGGTCGCCGCCCAGGCGTACAGCTCCTTCGAGCAGGCCTCGGTCGTCACCGTCGCCAAGGAGGCCGTGCTCACCGAGCCGGTCCGGATCACCGTGCACGGTGAGGGCGGCACCGCCTACGGCCACCAGCTCATCGAGCTCGGTGCCTTCGCCGAGGCCGTCGTCGTCATCGACCACACCGGTGACGCGGTGCTCGCCGCCAACGTCGACTACGTCCTCGGCGACGGCGCCAAGCTGACCGTCGTCTCCGTCCAGGACTGGGACGACACGGCCGTCCACGTCGGCCAGCACAACGCGCTGATCGGCCGGGACGCCTCCTTCAAGTCGATCGTCGTCACCTTCGGCGGCGACCTGGTCCGCCTGCACCCGCGGGTCGCCTACGCGGCCCCCGGCGGCGAGGCGGAGCTCTTCGGTCTGTACTTCACCGACAAGGGCCAGCACCAGGAGCACCGCCTCCTGGTCGACCACAACACCCCGCACTGCAAGTCCAACGCGGTGTACAAGGGCGCACTCCAGGGCGACGGCGCGCACGCCGTCTGGATCGGGGACGTCCTCATCCAGGCCGCCGCCGAGGGCACCGACACCTACGAGATGAACCGGAACCTCGTCCTCACCGACGGCGCCCGGGTCGACTCCGTACCCAACCTGGAGATCGAGACCGGCGAGATCGTCGGCGCCGGCCACGCCTCGGCGACCGGCCGCTTCGACGACGAGCAGCTCTTCTACCTCCAGTCCCGCGGCATCCCGGCCGAGGAGGCCCGCCGCCTGGTCGTGCGCGGCTTCTTCGCCGAGCTGGTCCAGCAGATCGGCCTGCCGGACGTGGAAGCGCGTCTGCTCGACAAGATCGAGACCGAGCTGAAGGCGTCCGTCTGATGGCCTTCGTCAAGGCGTGCGCGCTGAGTGAGCTGGAGGACGACACCCCGAAGCGGGTGGAGCTCGACGGCACACCGGTCTCCGTCGTCCGCACCGAGGGCGAGGTGTTCGCGATCAACGACATCTGCTCGCACGCGAACGTGTCGCTCTCGGAGGGCGAGGTGGAGGACTGTTCGATCGAGTGCTGGCTGCACGGCTCGTCGTTCGACCTCCGCACCGGCAAGCCGTCCGGCCTTCCCGCGACGCGCCCCGTCCCCGTATACCCCGTAAAGATCGAAGGGGACGATGTGCTCGTCTCCGTCACCCAGGAGTCCTGAGTCACCCATGGCAACGCTTGAAATCCGCGACCTGCACGTCTCCGTCGAGGCCGACAACGCCACGAAGGAGATCCTCAAGGGCGTCGACCTGACCGTGAAGCAGGGCGAGACCCACGCCATCATGGGCCCCAACGGGTCCGGCAAGTCCACCCTCGCGTACTCGCTCGCGGGTCACCCCAAGTACACGATCACGAGTGGCACGGTCACCCTGGACGGCGAGGACGTCCTGGAGATGTCCGTCGACGAGCGCGCCCGCGCCGGCCTGTTCCTCGCCATGCAGTACCCCGTCGAGATCCCCGGTGTCTCGGTCTCCAACTTCCTGCGCACCTCCGCCACCGCCGTCCGCGGCGAGGCGCCCAAGCTGCGTACGTGGGTCAAGGAGGTCAAGGAGACGATGGCCGGACTTCAGATGGACCCGGCCTTCGCCGAGCGCAACGTCAACGAGGGCTTCTCCGGCGGTGAGAAGAAGCGCCACGAGATCCTTCAGCTGGAGCTCCTCAAGCCGAAGATCGCCGTCCTGGACGAGACCGACTCCGGGCTGGACGTCGACGCGCTCAAGACCGTCTCCGAGGGCGTCAACCGGGTCCGTGCGACCGGCGAGGTCGGCACGCTGCTGATCACGCACTACACCCGCATCCTGAAGTACATCAAGCCCGACTTCGTGCACGTGTTCGCCAACGGCCGGATCGCGGCCTCCGGCGGCGCCGAGCTGGCCGACGAGCTGGAGAACGAGGGCTACGAGGCATACACGAAGGGTGGCGCTTCCGCGTGACTGACGCCCGACAGGGGCTCACCGGCCTCCTCGACACCGAGGCGATCCGCAAGGACTTCCCGATCCTGGACCGCACGGTCCACGACGGCAAGAAGATCGTTTACCTGGACTCCGCGGCGACCTCGCAGAAGCCGCGCCAGGTCCTCGACGCGCTCAACACGTACTACGAGCGCCACAACGCGAACGTGCACCGAGGCGTCTACACGGTCGCCGAGGAGGCCACCGCGCTGTACGAAGGCGCCCGTGACAAGGTCGCGGCCTTCATCAACGCACCGAGCCGCAACGAGGTGATCTTCACCAAGAACGCCTCGGAGTCGCTCAACCTCGTGGCCAACATGCTCGGCTGGGCGGATGAGCCCTATCGGGTGGACAGCGACACCGAGATCGTCACCACGGAGATGGAGCACCACTCCAACATCGTGCCGTGGCAGCTGCTCTCGCAGCGCACCGGCGCGAAGCTGAAGTGGTTCGGCATCACCGACGACGGCCGGCTCGACCTGTCGAACATCGACGAGATCATCACCGAGAAGACGAAGATCGTCTCCTTCACGCTGGTCTCCAACATTCTCGGCACCGTCAACCCGGTCGAGCAGATCATCCGCCGCGCCCAGCAGGTCGGCGCGCTGGTCTGCATCGACGCCTCGCAGGCCGCCCCGCACATGGTGCTGGACGTGCAGGCGCTCCAGGCCGACTTCGTGGCCTTCACCGGCCACAAGATGGTCGGCCCGACCGGCATCGGCGTGCTCTGGGGACGGCAGGAGCTCCTGGAGGACCTGCCGCCGTTCCTCGGTGGCGGCGAGATGATCGAGACCGTGTCGATGCACTCGTCGACGTATGCGCCGGCGCCGCACAAGTTCGAGGCCGGTACGCCCCCGATCGCCCAGGCCGTCGGCCTCGGCGCGGCCGTGGACTACCTCTCGGCGATCGGCATGGAGAACATCCACAACCATGAGAAGGCGATCACCGAATATGCGGTGAAGCGCCTCCTGGAGGTCCCGGACCTGCGGATCATCGGTCCGGCGACGGCCGAGGACCGCGGGGCGACGATCTCCTTCACGCTCGGCGACATCCACCCGCACGACGTGGGCCAGGTCCTCGACGAGCTGGGCATCTGCGTCCGGGTCGGCCACCACTGCGCGCGCCCGGTCTGCCTGCGGTACGGAATTCCCGCGACGACGCGAGCGTCGTTCTATCTGTACTCCACGCCCGCCGAGGTCGACGCACTGGTGGACGGGCTGGAGCACGTCCGGAACTTCTTCGGCTGAGGGCGTAATGGTGAAGCTTGATTCGATGTACCAGGAAGTGATCCTGGACCACTACAAGCACCCCCACGGGCGTGGCCTGCGGGACGGCGACGCCGAGGTGCACCACGTCAATCCGACGTGCGGCGACGAGATCACGCTCCGGGTGAAGTACGACGGCGAGACCATCGCCGACGTGAGCTACGAGGGCCAGGGCTGCTCCATCAGCCAGGCCTCCGCCTCCGTGCTGAACGAGCTGCTCGTCGGCAAGGAGCTGCCCGAGGCGCAGAAGATCCAGGCGGCCTTCCTGGAGCTGATGCAGTCCAAGGGCCAGCTGGAGCCGGACGACGCGATGGAGGAGGTCCTGGAGGACGCCGTCGCGTTCGCCGGCGTCTCCAAGTACCCCGCCCGGGTCAAGTGCGCGCTGCTGAGCTGGATGGCGTGGAAGGACGCGACGGCCAAGGCGCTGTCCGAAGGGAAGACCGCATGAGCGAGAACGAGACCGCGACCATGAAGCCGGCCTCCGAGGAGGAGGTCCGCGAGGCGCTGTACGACGTCGTCGACCCCGAGCTGGGCATCGACGTCGTCAACCTGGGCCTGATCTACGGCATCCACGTCGACGACGCCAACATCGCCACCCTCGACATGACCCTGACGTCCGCGGCCTGCCCGCTGACCGATGTCATCGAGGACCAGGCGAAGTCCGCCACGGACGGCATCGTCAACGAGCTCCGGATCAACTGGGTCTGGATGCCGCCGTGGGGCCCGGACAAGATCACGGACGACGGGCGCGAGCAGCTGCGTGCGCTGGGGTTCAACGTCTGACCCGGCGCTTCCCCGTACGACGGAGACGGCCATGTCCGCCAGGCATACTGGCGGACATGGCCGTCTCGCTGTACCACCTCGCCGTCGATGCCCATGACCTGCCGCTCCTGGCCCGCTTCTGGAGCGCGGTGCTGGACTGGAAGATCCTCTTCGAGGACGAGGAGGAGATCGTCATCGGCGCCCACGAGACCGCGCTGCCGGGCATGTGCTTCCTCCCCGTGCCGGAGGGGAAGACCGTCAAGAACCGGCTGCACATCGACCTGACTCCCGACGACCAGGACGCCGAGGTGGAGCGCATCCTCGCGCTCGGCGCCCGGCGGCTGGACGTCGGGCAGGGGCCGGAGGCCACCTGGGTGGTGCTGGCCGATCCCGAGGGCAACGAGTTCTGCGTGCTGCGCCCGAAGCGGACCCTGACCGACTGAGTCCCGGTCCTACGCCGGGCCTGCCGGCGGCGGGCCGTACTGCTCGGGCACGGTCTGTGCCGCCGCCTCCGCCAGGACCGGGCCCAGGTTCTCGTTGCGCATCCGGAGGTCCACGTACAGCAGTCCGGTCACCAGCGGCGGGAAGATCGACGAGAAGAGCTGGCTCACCAGCCCGCTGAGCATGGACAGCACCACGAAGCCGCCGAACAGGGCGAGGATCTGGCCGCCGCTCGGTTCGCCCATCGTGTCCGTGCCGTCCAGGGAGCCGGGGATCATGCCGAGCGCCTGGAACGGCATCTGGATCATGTAGCCGACCATGGTCGCCAGCCCGAAGGCGAGCAGCCCGATACCGAGGACCCGCCACCAGCTGCCGCGGACCAGCTGCGCCGAGCGGCGCAGAGCCGCGACCGGCCGCTGTGCCTCGAAGACCACGATCGTCGGGGCCAGGGAGAACTTCACCCAGAGCCAGATCGCGACCGGGGCGAGCACCAGCCAGCCGAGAAGGCCGAACAGGAGCAGCGGCCAAGCCGTGTCCGAGTCGCCGAGCGAGACGGCGTAGACGACCGTGGCGACCATGGTGAACATGATGACCAGGAAGGGGATGGCCACGGCCAGGGCCAGCAGGAACACCGTGCCGATCATGGCCCAGACCCGCGACCAGGCGCGCCTCCAGACGGTGCCGAAGCTGATCGGGCGGCCCAGGACGGCCTCCTGGAGGACCACCGGGACCGCCGCCTGGACGACGGCCGACGCCAGCAGGTAGGCGATGAGGCCGAGGACCATCAGGACGCCGAACGCGATGCCCAGCGGGACCAGTTGTGCCGTGTCCGGTTCGCCGGGCCCCGTAAGGTCGTCCCAGTTGGCCGCCACGGTCGAGAAGGCGATGGCCAGTCCGACGCCCATGACGGCCGTGGCCGCGCCGAAGAGCGCCAGGGCTGTTCCGACCAGCGGCTTCCAGTAGCCGCCGATCGTCGCGAAGGCGCCGCTGAGCATGTCCGAGACCCTCAGCGGCGCCAGGGGTATCACCCCCGGCTTGGGCGGCGCCGCCCATCCGCCCGTCCAGCCGCCCGGTCCCTGCGCTCCTCCGTGGAAGGGCCCCCCACCGTGGGGTGCGCCCCCGTACGGGCCACCGCCCCACCCCGCATCCTGCGCCACTGTCTCTCCGCTCAAAGTCGTCGGCCCGTACCGCCGGGCCGTTCCGTCGGTCGGCACACCGTAGCGCCCCCGACGTGGGCCGATGATATGTACAGCTGTACGCAACGATGTGTACAGTCGTCCACATGGGATACGCATACGGACTGCTGGCCGCGGCGATCGCGGCGGAGGTGGCCGGGACGACGGCCATGAAGTACAGCGAGGGGTTCACTCGCCTCTGGCCCTCGATCGGCACGGCGGTGGGCTATCTCATCGCCTTCACCCTGCTCGCCCAGACCCTCAAGACGCTCTCCGTGGGCACCGCGTACGCGATCTGGGCCGGTGTGGGCACGGCAGCCGTGGCCCTCATCGGCATCCTCTTCCTGGGGGAGTCCAGCAGCCTGGTCAAGATCGCGGGGGTGGCCCTGATCGTCGCCGGGGTCGTCGTGCTCAACCTGGGAGGGGCGCACTGATGGCCCGCAGATACGACCCCGAGCGGCGGACGCGGATCATCGACGCGGCGCTGCGGGTGATAGCGGCCGACGGGATAGCCGGGCTCAGCCACCGGACCGTGGCCGCCGAGGCCGATGTGCCGCTCGGCTCGACCACGTACCACTTCGGCTCGCTGGACGAGCTGCTGACGGCCGCCCTGCGCCGGTCCAACGAGAACTTCGCCCAGGCGCTGCGCGACAGTGATGTCGGTGCCGCCTCCCCCGCCGGGGACGGGCCCGGCTCCGGCCTCGCCGATGAGCTGACCCGGGTGCTGGGGGAGTGGTTCGCGGGCGACCGGGGCGTGATCGAGCTGGAGTACGAGCTGTACCTCGCGGCCCTGCGCCGCCCGGTCCTGCGTCCCGTCGCCGCCGAGTGGACCACGTCGGCGGTCGAGGTGCTGTCCGCGCGCACCGACCCGGCCACCGCGCGGGCACTGGTCGCGCTGCTGGACGGTGTCTGCCTCCAGGTGCTGCTGACCGGCTCCGCCTTCGATCCGGCCTACACCCGCGAGATGCTGGCCCGGGTCGTGGAGGGGGGAGAGGCGGGGGGCCGGGCCTGAGGAGCCCTGGGCGTGGAGGGCCGGCCGGGGGAGGGGGTGCGGCAGCCGCAAGCTGAGACCGGTTCGCCCGAGCGGGCCCCGGCCCGTTAGGTTTCTGTCCATGACCGACACGACTTCCCAGGCCACTTCCCGCACCACCGGCGCCGTCGCCGCCGGCCTCGCCACCGTCGCCGGTGACGGCACCGTCCTCGACACCTGGTTCCCCGCCCCCGAGTTGAGCGCCGAGCCCGGCCCGGCCGGCACGCAGCGGCTCACCCCGGACGAGGCCGTGAACCGCCTCGGTGAGGGCGCCGCCAAGGCCATCGGCGTGGACGCCCGGCGCGGTGTCGAGGTCGTCGCCGTCTCCACGGTCATCTCCTCGCTGGAGGACAAGCCGCTCGACGCGCACGACGCGTACCTGCGCCTGCACCTGCTCTCGCACCGGCTCGTCCGGCCGCACGGCCAGAACCTCGACGGACTCTTCGGCCTGCTGGCCAACGTCGCCTGGACCTCGCTCGGCCCGGTCGCGGTCGACGACCTGGAGCGGGTCCGCCTCAACGCCCGCGCCGAGGGGCTGCACCTCCAGGTGACCTCGGTCGACAAGTTCCCGCGCATGACGGACTACGTCGCTCCCAAGGGCGTCCGGATCGCCGACGCCGACCGGGTCCGGCTCGGTGCGCACCTCGCCGCCGGGACCACCGTCATGCACGAGGGCTTCGTCAACTTCAACGCGGGCACGCTCGGCACCTCCATGGTCGAGGGCCGCATCTCCGCGGGCGTCGTCGTCGGCGACGGCTCCGACATCGGCGGCGGCGCCTCCACCATGGGCACCCTCTCCGGCGGCGGCAACGTCCGCATCGTCATCGGCGAGCGCTGCCTGGTCGGCGCGGAGGCCGGCGTCGGCATCGCGCTCGGCGACGAGTGCGTCGTGGAGGCCGGGCTGTACGTCACGGCCGGCACCCGCGTCACGCTGCCGGACGGCCAGGTCGTCAAGGCCCGGGAACTCTCCGGCGCCTCCAACATCCTCTTCCGCCGCAACTCGGTCACCGGCACGGTCGAGGCCCGTCCGAACAACGCGGTGTGGGGCGGGCTGAACGACGTCCTGCACGCCCACAACTAGTTCTCTCATGGAGCTTCAGGCCGCGAGGAGCTCCTCGTACGCCGCACGCAGCCCGTCGACCGCCTCGCGCCCGGCGGGCTGCAGCGGTTCCCGGACCGGGCCCGCGTCCAGCAGGGCCTTCACCGTGACGGTGCCGGGAAGACCGCCCGCCATCATCAGCTCGGCGAGAGGGACCGTCAGTCCGTTGAGCCGGGCCGCCTCGCCGGTGCGCCCCGCGTCGAACGCGTCCAGCGGCGCCCGCATCTGGCGCGGGGCCACGTTGGCGACGGTGCTGACGTAGCCCGAGCCGCCCAGCGCGTACAGCGGGAGGTTGAGCTCCTCGCTCCCCGAGTAGTACGCCAGCGAGCTCCGCGCCAGCACCTTCGTGGAGCCGAGCAGGTCGTAGGCGCAGTCCTTCACCGCGACGACGCGCGGGTGGTCCGCGAGCCGCAGCAGGGTCTCCGGTTCGATCCGGACGCCGGTGCGGCCGGGGATGTCGTACAGCATCAGCGGTACGCCGGTGGCCTCGGCGATCCGCAGGAAGTACGTCTCCACGGCGGCCTGCGGCGGGCGGCTGTAGTACGGCGGAACCACCAACAGCCCGTCCGCGCCCGCCTCTTCGGCCTCCCGTGCCAGGCGCACCGCGTGCGCGGTATCCGCGCTGCCGACGCCGGAGAGCAGCGGCACCCCGTCGCCGACCTCCGCCCGGACCGCCCGCAGCAGGGCCGACTTCTCCGCGTCCGATGTGGTGGGTGACTCCCCGGTGGTGCCGCTGAGCACCAGCCCGTCGCACCCCTCGGCCACCAGGTGCGCGGCGTGGGCGCGGGCGGCGTCGAGGTCCAGCGCGCCGGTGGCGGTGAACGGCGTGATCATGGCGCAGAGGGTGCGGCCGAAGGGGCGGGGTGCGGTGGCAGTCATGTCCGAAGTGTCGGCCCCGGCGACCGTGAAGGTCCACTTAGATCTGCTTGCCCGGATCGAGAAGAGATGCTGAACAGTGCCATGAGGAGCCGCCCCCTGACATGATCGAACACGCGGACGGCGTACGGCCGGGTGCCGCGACGAGGGCGGGCGAGGGGCGGAAGACATGGGTGAGCGGGTGCGGGGCCGCCGCGTGCGGACGGGCAGGCGGGCCTCGGTGGCGGTCCTGCCGGCGGCGGTGGCCGCCGTGGTGCTCACCGGTTGCTCGGGCTTCCTCGTCCCGGCCGGTGAGGGTGAACCCGTCCCCGCCCCGACCGCCACCGCCGAGGCGCCGCCACCGCCACCCCCACCGCCCTCCGCCACGCCGCCGCCGGTGGCCGACGTGCCGGCGCAGGGCCCGGACCCGTCCCCCGCCCCCGCGCCCACCGGCGAGTGCCCCGCCTCCGGGGCCGTGGTGACCATGGGGGAGGTGCTGGCCACGATGATGAGCCGTGCGGTCGTCCTGACCCTGACCAACTGCGGCTCGAAGCCCTACCGGGTCGACGGCTACCCTTCGGTCCAGGCGCTCGGCGAGGACGGTGAGCGCCTCCCGGTGAAGGTCAACCCGGCCGGCTCGCAGTTCGGCCGCGACCAGGGCCCCGAGGCGCTCACCCTGAAGCCGGGCGCCACCGTGAAGTCGATGCTCGCCTGGGTCTCCACCCAGGAGGGCGGCGAGCTCGTCATGGCCGACGCCCTGGAGCTGGCCGCCGCCCCCGACGCCGGGGCGCGGGTCTACCCGCTGGAGGGCCATGACATCCGGTACATGGACGAGCTGAACATCACGGCCTGGCGGGCGGAGCTGCCCGGGGGGTAGGCGCCTTGACCTCAAGCGCACTTGAGGTGTGACGGTGGTGGCAACGACGCACCGACCGGTGTGCGTGAGAGGGGAGAGCCACCATGACCGTGCGCTTCACCGACCGCCCGGATCCGGCCCGTAGGGACGCCGGGATCGCCAAGGCCAGCACCTGGGACGTCGGTACGCCGGAGCGGCAGCGGCAGGCCGTCGACGCCATCCGGAAGGCGTGGGAGAGCCGCAAGTGGCCGCACCCCGGGCTGCTCTCGTACAGCGTCTACGTGGGCGAGGACGGCAGGACCCTGCTCCACTACTCCCAGTGGGCCGGCGAGGAGGCCTACGGGGACTTCGTCCGGGAGGGCCGCGACGCCCGCAACGCCGACATCGACGCCGCCGTGCCCGGCATCGAACGCCTCGCCCTGCACACGTACGAGCTGTACCGCTCGGGGCTCCAGGCCGAGGGCGACACCCGCGAGCCCGGGTGCGTCGTGATCGTGGACGTGGAGTTCGAAGGGCCCGGCCCGGCGCGGCAACGCGACTGGATCGACGCCGTGTTCGAGGCGCTCGGCGAGGACCCCCATCCGCCCGCCGGTGGCATCGCCGCACACTTCCACGTCAGCACCGACGGCACTCGGGTCCTCAACTACGCCGAGTGGGAGAGCGCCGAACACCACATCGCGGCACTCGCCGCGCCCGGCGAGGGGGTCGGCTCCCCGTCGCCGCTGTGGGAACGCGTACGGAAGTACCCGGGGATGACCGGCGGGGGCGTGAACCGCTACAGGACCGCGCTCAGCATGGAGGCGGGCGCGGGCGCATAAAGGAGCGCGCCGGGCGACGGACGGCGAACGACGTCTAGGCTTGGGCGGCTGAACCACGTACGCACTCCGTACGCTCCCGAGCACGCACCGAGGAGAACTCCCGATGTCCGCAGAGCGCCCCATCCTGCCGCCGGTGCGGCTGCACTCCGAGGCCGAACTGGCGCGGGACGCGCTCGCCGCACCGCTCTTCGTGCGCGCCGTGAAGCTCGCCCGCTGGGCCGGTCCGGACACCCGCGTCGGTGCGGGCGGCGAACTCGTCGAGGCGCAACTGCCCGCCGCCGCCGAGCACCTCGGCCTCCCCGCCGACGAGGACGGGGCCGCGTACGCCAGCGAGGCCTGGCGG
Source organism: Streptomyces sp. NPDC006261 (assembly GCF_040613515.1). NCBI lineage: Bacteria > Bacillati > Actinomycetota > Actinomycetes > Kitasatosporales > Streptomycetaceae > Streptomyces > Streptomyces sp. NPDC006261. Next base: position 17,846 of record NZ_JBEXSI010000007.1, on the reverse strand, counting down.
CTGGCCGTGGACACCGGGCTCCTCGATGTGACGGACCCGGAGGAGGGGGAGGTCCCGGACGGCTCGGAGGAGTCGGAGGCCGAGGGCACCGCCACCGCGGGCGAGAACCTGGCGCTGCTCACCACCGGTTCCCCGCAGGACATCCTCGGGATCTGGCTCGACGGCCTCGACGCCGTGCACGCCGACGCCACCGCGCCCGTCCTGGACGACTTCGCGGACCTCGTCGGTGAGGACGGCTCGATCGACTTCGACGCCCTGGACTGGGACCCGGAGGCGGAGGCGGAGTTCCTCGACGGGGTCCTCGGCAACCTCTATCTGCTCACCCTCGCGGACAACGGCGCGGGCGACGGCCCGGTGCCGCTGCCCGCCCTCGCCGCGTCGATGATCGCCCCCGACGACATGGGCGAGCCCACCGACGACATCCTGGAGCAGGTGTCGGAGGCGATGATGCGCCTCGACGACCAGTTCCGGCTCCTCGAACCCATCGGGATCGTCCAGTACCAGCCCGTCGACGAGGCGTTGATGGTCGAGGAGGGCGACGCGCCGGACGCCTCCGCCGGGGTCGACGAGGAGGACGTCACCCGGTACGGGATGGTCCAGCTCACCCCGCTCGGCCTGTACGGCGTCCGGGCCCGGATGCTGGAGGCCGGGGTGGACGCCCCCGCCGTCGGAGACCTCGCCGACAAGGGCGCCGACGCCCTCCTCGACGGCATCGCGTACTACCCGGAGGCCGCCGCCCGCGCCGAGATCCAGCTCTGGCTCGCCGGGCGCGGCACCCAGGGCGCGGTCGCGGCGGCAGCCGAGCTGCTGGCGGCGGCCCGCGGCACGGACGAGGGCGCGCCGCTGCGCCGCCTCCACTGCCAGCAGGCGCTCGCCCTCGCCGGCGAGGAGGCCGAACCCGCCGTACGCGCGGTCCTCGGCGACCAGGAGCTCGGCGGCCTGGCCAGGGTCTGGCTCGCCGAGCACGGCGCGGCCGACGTCCCGCCCCCGCCGGAGGCGATGATCTTCTGGCTGGCCATCGACACGATCGCCGCCCAACTGGACGCGGACGGCGAACTCGACGAGCTCCAGGGCCTGGTCGAGGGGCTCTCCGCGCAGCACAGCGGCTTCTTCGAGGAGGTCTGGCGGGTCGACCACCCGGCCACGGCCGACGTGCTGGAGGCCATGGGCCGCCTGCACAGCGACAAGAAGGCGGCGAAGGACGCCCGTAAGGCCGCGTTCAAGGCCCGGTCGCGCGCGGGGGGCTGAGGGCCGGTAGCCCAGGTGTTGGGCGCCGGCCGCCGAGGTCCTGGAGATCCGGGCTTGCCGCAGGTGTCCTCGGTCACTTCCGCTGGTCGAGGTGGGCGTTGATGATGTCCAGCGGCACCGACGCCGTACGGGCGGTGCAGCGCCGCCACCGGGGTCACGACCGCCTGCTCGTCGTCACCGACGAGCAGGCGCCGTACACCTGCCGTGGCGATGCCACGTGGGGGGCTGCGGACATGGTGCCCCTCTACACCTGGAACCTGGCCGGATACCGGCTCGGCCACGCCCCGTCCGGCGACGGAAACCGCCACACGTTCGGGGGGCTTTCCGACACCGCCTTCCGCATGGTTCCGCTGCTGGAGGCGGGGGTAAGCGCTGGCTGGCCCTGGTGAGCGCGGGTCACGAATCCGGCACTTCTAGGGCTCGGGCGGCAAACGGGCATGGCGTAGGGCCTTCACAGGGCGCATACTCGACTTAATGAAACAGTCAGCCGGCTCCCGGCGATACCTGCCTTCCAGTCCCTTCAACCGCCCGGCCCAGGAGGCCCCACCGGTCGAATGCTTCGATGTGGGCGACAGGGTGTCGCACGACCAGTTCGGGCTCGGCAGAATCCTTGCTGTCGAGGGCGACAACGACGCAGTCCTCATCGACTTCTCTGGGCGACAGGGGAGGATCCTGAGCCCGTACTCCAAGCTGACCAAGCTCTGAGACACCGGACGAGCACGAGCAGCGTCCGCGTTCTCCGGATCCGGGGCACCTGAATCACTTCAGGTGCCCCGGATGCCGTTGCGGCCGGCCGGGCTCCGGAGCTACAGGGACTGGGCGGCGGGCTTCACCATGCCCCGTACGGTGCGTGACTTCACGAACTCGCCGATGGCCGTCATCTCCCACTCACCGGTGAACTGCTTGATCAGCTTGGCCATCATGACGCCGGTCTGCGGCTCGGCGCCGGTCAGGTCGAAGCGGACCAGCTCCTCGCCGGTGGCCGCGTCGATCAGGCGGCAGTAGGCCTTGGCGACCTCGTTGAACTTCTGGCCGGTGAACGAGTTCACCGTGAAGACCAGGCCCGTCGCCTCGGCCGGGATGCGGCCCAGGTCAACGACGATCGTCTCGTCGTCCCCGGCGCCCTCACCCGTGAGGTTGTCGCCGGAGTGCTTGATCGCCCCGTTGAGGATGGAGAGCTTGCCGAAGTAGCAGCTGTCCAGGTGGTTGCGGTTGGGGCCGTAGGCGATGACCGAGGCATCCAGGTCGATGTCCTTGCCGCGGAACGCGGGCTCCCAGCCGAGCCCCATCTTGACCTGCGAGAGGAGCGGGGCGCCGCCCTTGACCAGGGAGACCGTCTGGTTCTTCTGGAGGTTGACCCGGCCCTTGTCGAGGTTGATCTTCCCGGCGGCCGCGGGCGGGGCGGCGGGCGGTGCCGGCGGAGCGGCGGGGGCCGGCGGGGCGATCCTCGGGTCGACCGGAGCGGCCACCGGAGCCACCGGGGCGGCTGCGGCCGGGACGGGTGGGGCGGCAGGCTCCTCGACCGAGACGCCGAAGTCCGTGGCAATGCCGGCCAGCCCGTTCGCATACCCCTGGCCGACCGCTCGGGCCTTCCATGCGCCGTTGCGCAGGTAGATCTCGATGACCACGAGGGCCGTCTCGCCGCCCAGCTGGGGCGGGGTGAACGTGGCCAGCGCGGTGTCGTCGTCCGCGTTGCGCACGGTGGCGGTGGGCTCGATGCCCTGGAAGGTCTGTCCTGCGGCGTCGGGGCTCGCGGTGACGACGATCTTCTCGATGCCGGGCGGGACCGCGGCGGTGTCCACCACGATGGCGTCGGGTGCGGAGCCCCCGCCGGCGCGGTAGGTCACACCGGGGCCCGCGGGCTGGTTGTAGAAGATGAAGTCGTCGTCGGAGCGCACCTTGCCGTCGGCGGTGAGCAGCAGGCCCGAGACGTCGAGCCGCACCGGAGCGGCGACGTCCACCGCCACACGGACGGCGGAGAGAGGGATGTTCGAGCCGGGGGTCATTGCGGTCATGCACGGGGTAACGAACGACCCCGCTTTGCCGTTCCCTTACCTTTGCGGCCGTTCGGCAGGCCCCTTCCGCGGCCGTCGAGGCGTTCTCGGCGGCGGTTGCGCGGGTGGTCGCGGGCCGTACGTTCGTTGCCGTGCTTGTACGCCCCGCTCCAGCGCGCCATCACCAGCTGGGCGTCGCCCGATGTCACCTCCGCGGTGTGCGTGCTGGCTGACGTTCCGGCCGCCATTCACATCAGTGAACGGGGCGGGCCTGAGTAGGGGAGGCCAAGAGGTCTCCTCAGCCTTGACCCGCCATCAGAGGCTGCTCTAGCGTGGCCGTGTTCAGAAGTATGCACATCGATCAGACTGGTGCACGCTTGAATCTGCTCAGGGAGCGCCCGTGGCCTCAGCCCCCCTCGCCGCCCGGCTCAGCGAAGTCGCCGGGCCGCTCTTCTTCCGCGTGACCGCCTGCGGAACCGACGGCACCGTCGGACTCGACGTCCTCCGGGCCCTGGGCAAGGCAGGCGTCCGGCTCCAGGGCCTGGACGCCGGCGAGGTACGCACCCCGCTCACCGAACCGCCCACCGCCCACGCAGAGGACCACATCGAGATCATCGCGAGCGGCCGCGCCCTGCTGGCCGAGGGCGCCTCTGAAGGCGAGCAGGCATGAAGGCGAGCGCGTTCCTCTACCCGTGGGACGTGGTCGGGGACCCGGCCGCCGCCTCCCGCATCGCCGACCTCGGCGTCCAGCAGGTCACGCTGGCCTCCGCCTACCACTCCACCCGCGCCCTGACCCCCCGCCACCCCGCCCACCGCGTCGTCACGGCCGAACACGCCGCCGTCCTCCACCCGCCGGACCCGGCCCGCTGGGCGGGACGCGCCCTCGCCCCGTACCGGCAGAGCTGGATGGCCAGCGAGGACCCGTACGGTGAAGCGGCCGAGGCCCTGGCCGCCGCCGGTATCGAGGTGCACAGCTGGGCCGTCCTCGCGCACAACTCCCGCCTCGGCTCCGAGCACCCGGACACCTCGGTCCGCAACGCGTACGGGGACCGCTACCCCTGGGCCCCCTGCATCGCCCGCCCCGCCGTCCGCGCTTACCTCGTGGACCTGGCTGCCGAGGCCGCCGCCCGGCCCGGCGCGCGCGGCACCGAGCTGGAGTCCTGCGGCTGGTACGGCTTCGCCCACCTCCACGCCCACGACAAGGTCACCGGCGTCCCACTCGGCGACGCGGCGCAGTACCTTTTGTCGCTCTGCTTCTGTACGGAGTGCCGCCAGGGGTACGGGGAAGCCGGCGCCGACCCGGACGAACTGGCCGCCGCCGTCCGCCGCGCCCTGGAACCGGCCTGGTCGGGCAGCGGCTCCACCGAGTCCGGCTGGGACGGCGTCGGCGAGCTGCTGGGCCCTGGTCTCGCGGACGCCACCTGGCGGTGGCGCGGCCGGGCCGCCCGTACGTTGCAGGAGTCGGCCGTCGCCGCCGTACGGGCCGAGGCCCCGCCGGGCTTCCAGGTGCTGCTGCACGCCGACCCCGCCCCGTACCGCACCGGGGCCAACGCCGGTGTGGACCCCGGCCACATCCTCGCCGTGGCGGACGGCGTCGTGCTGCCCTGCACAGGACCCGACGCCGTCCGGGAAACGGTTCTCGGGCCGTTCACGGGCCGCACCGGAGTGCTCGCGGCCAACTTCGGCGTCGTCACCGGGATGGGCGGCAGCCCGGCCACCCTGGAGCGCGACGCGGCCCACGCCGCCTCCCTCGGCGCGAACCAACTGCGCCTGTACCACGCGGGCCTGGCCTCCGGGCCGGACCTGACGGCCGTGGCCGGCGCGCTGTCACGGATCGGGTGAGGCGGGGGGTTCGGGAAGGGGCGGCGTGGTCAGCCGTTGGGCCGGGCCCCGCCCCCGGGCCCCCGGTTCTCATCGCTCCAGTGCCGCCTTCATCATCTTCTGCGCGATCGGCGCCGCCAGGCCGTTGCCGCTGACCTCGGAGCGTGCCGAGCCGGAGTCCTCGACGATCACCGCGACGGCGACCTCCTTGCCGCTGCTGTCGTCCTTGGCGTACGACGTGAACCAGGCGTACGGGGTGTTGCTGTTGTCCACGCCGTTCTGGGCGGTCCCGGTCTTTCCGCCGACCTCGGCCCCGGCGATCTTGGCGTTGGTGCCGGTGCCCTCCTCGACGACGGTCACCATCGCGCTGCGCAGCTGCTTCGCTGTCTCCTCTTTCACCACCCGTTCGCTCTCCCCGTCGCCGGTCTCCTCCAGCGTGGAGCCGTCCCCGTCCGTCACCGACGACACCATGTGCGGGGCGGCCGGCTCGCCGCCGTTGGCGAGGGCCGCCGTGACCATCGCCATCTGGAGCGGGGTCGCGGTGACCTCGAACTGGCCGATCCCCGTCAGCGCCGTCTGCGCCTTGTCCATGCCGGTCGGGTAGACGCTCTCGGCGGCCCGCACCGGGACGTCCAGCTTCTCGGTGTCGAAGCCGAAGGCGTCCGCCATCTCCTTGACCTTGTCCTGGCCGAGGTCGGCGGCCACCTTGGCGAAGACGTTGTTGCAGGAGAACTGGAGCGCGGTGCGCAGGGTCGCGTTCTCGCAGGGGGCGGAGGCGCTCTCGTTGCGCAGGACGGTACGGGTGCCGGGCAGGGTGTACGGGTCGGGGCTCTTCGTCGCCTCGTCGACGGAGCCGTACAGCCCGTTCTCCAGCGCCGCCGCCGCGACCACCAGCTTGAACGTGGAACCCGGCGCCAGCGGCTGCCGCAGTGCCCGGTTGACCAGCGGCTTCTCCTGGTCGTCCAGCAGCTCCTTCCAGGCGTCGCCGTCGTCCGTGCCGCTGATCTCCGAGGGGTCGTACGAGGGTGTGGAGACCATGCCGAGGATGCGGCCGGTCCCCGGGTCGATGGCCACGGCCGCGCCCTTGTCGTCGCCGAGCGCCTCGTACGCCGCCTTCTGGACGCCCGGGTCGATCGTGGTGAGGACGTTGCCCGGGGCGGCCTGCTCGCCGGTGAGCAGATCGGCCGGGTCCTTCAGGCGGTCGTCCGTGCCGTCCAGGACGTCGCTGTAGATGCCTTCGAGCTGGGTCGCCCCGTACGCCTGCGAGCTGTAGCCCGTCACGGCCGCGTAGAGCTCGCCCTGCGTGTAGGTCCTCTTGTACCGGAGGTCGCCGCCACTGGTCCCCTTCGATCCGGTGACCGGCGAACCGGCCACGATGATGTCCCCGAGCGGATGCGCGTACTGCGCGATGGTGTTCCGCCGGTTGTGCTCGTCGTCTGCGAGCGCCTTGGCCTGGTAGCCCTGCACCCATGTCGCCCGCACCAGCAGGGCGAGCACCATGAGCAGGCAGAAGACCGAAGCGCGCCTGATTGTCTTGTTCATCCCGCTGGAGGGACGAGCGGGGGCGTTCCGCCCGTTCCCGGTCGTGCCGCTTCTCACCGATTTCTCACGCGGTCCACCAGGCTGTGACGCTCGGCCGGGCGGCTCAGCCCGGAGTGATGAACCCGCACTCGTACGCCGCGATGACCGCCTGCGTACGGTCCCGGGCGCCGGTCTTCGCGAGGATCGCCGCCACATGGGTCTTCGCCGTCGCCGGACCGACCGCGAGCCGCCCCGCGATCTGCGCGTTGGTCAGCCCCGCCGCCATCAGCCGCAGCACGTCCGCCTCCCGCCCGGTCAGCCGCGCCACCCACGCCGGGGCGGGCGTCTCCCGCCGCCCGGTGTGCCGGCCGGCCAGGGTGCGGACCGCCGCCGGATAGAGGAGCGAGTCGCCGCACGCCACCAGCCGCACCGCCTGCACCAGCTCCTCGGCCGCCGACCGCTTCAGCAGGAACCCGGCGGCTCCGGCGTGCAGGGCGTCGTACACGTACGCGTCGTTCTCGAAGGTCGTCACCACGACGATCCGCGGCGGATCCTCCAGGGTGGCGAGGATCTGCTCGGTGGCCCGGATGCCGTCGATCTCCGGCATCCGCACGTCCATCAGCACCACGTCGGGCCGCAGGGCGCGCACCACGGAGACGGCCTCCGCCCCCGTGGCGGCCTCCCCGACCACCTCGATGCCCTCCTCGGCGCCCAGGATCGCGCGCAGCGCCGTACGCACCATCTCCTCGTCGTCCGCGACCACGACCCGCACCACCGGTGGCCCCCCGCTCATGACCGCTCCTCGCCGTGGGCCGTGAGCGGCAGCCGGGCGGTCAGCCGCCAGCCGCCGTCGTACGGTCCCGCCTCACTCCGGCCGCCCAGCAGCGCGGCCCGCTCCGCGATGCCGCGCAGCCCCCGGCCGCCCCCGGGGCGCACCACCGCGGGCCGCTCGCCCACCGGGTTCTCCAGCACGATCTCCAGCTCCCTCTCCCGTACCGCGATCAGCAGCCGTACGGGGGACCTGCTGCCCCCGCCGTGCCGCAGGACGTTGCTCAGCCCCTCCTGCACGATCCGGTACGCCTCCCGCGAGACCACCGGCAGCACGCCGCCCGGGTCGCCCTCCCGCTCGTACGCCACCGGCACCCCGCAGTGCTCCAGCAGCCCGCCGAGCGCGTCGAGCTCAGGACCGTACGCCGCTTCCCCGTCCCCCGGCTCCTCCTCCCGGCGCAACAGCCCCACCACGGAGTCCAGCTCGCCGACCGTCCGCCGCGTCGTCTCCTCGATCGCGGTCAACGCCCGGCGGACGAAATCCGGATCGCGGTCCAGGACCCGCCGGGCCGCCCCCGCCTGAAGGGTCACCGCGCTCAGGGCGTGGCCCACCGAGTCGTGCAGCTCCCGGGCGAGCCGGTTGCGCACGGCCAGGTCCGCCGCCCGGCGCTCGGCGGCGGCCAGCCGGTCCTCGGGCGTCGGCCCGAGCAGCACCGGCACCCGCCGGGCCAGCAGCTCCCCCGCGCCGGCCGCCACCAGAGCCATCGCCACCAGCATCGCGAGCCCGGCGAACGGCGCGAGGGCCAGGGCCCACGGCTCGACCAGCACGCCGCTTCCGGCCGCGAGCCAGGACTCGCGCAGCGCCGCCGAGAACGGCAGACCCATCACCGCGACGGCGAACGGCGTCAGCGCCAGCGTCATCCCGCTGACGATCCCGCCGAGACCCAGATGCAGCGTGAACCAGCCGGTGGTCCGCACCCGGGCCTGCCGGGTCCGGGCGGGGCCCTCGGCCAGAAGTGCGGGCGGGACCCCGCACAGGGCCCGGGCCGCGGCCGCGGACAGCGGCCGGACGAGCGGGAAGAAGCCGCTGACCGCCACCATCGGCAGGGCGCAGGCGAACGCGGCCAACTGCGCGGGCACGGAGGAGAAGAGCCCCGCCCCGCCGCTCGCCATGCTGACCAGCACTGTGCCGACCAGGAAGTACGGCGTCAACAGCGCGCCACCGATGATCAGATGCAGCCAGCGCAGCCGCGCCCGCCGCCCGATCAGCGGGGCGAGCAGTCTCACGCGCGGGTGCCGGAAGACGTGGAGGCCGCCGCGCGCTCAGCGAGGAGGTGCGCGACCGGCAGCGCGATGAGGGTTCCGACCAGCATCTGCACAGCGTAGATCAGCACCATCGCCGTCGTCGGCCGATCGGAGACGTCACCCGCACCCACCAGGGCGGCGAGGCTCAACCAGCCTCCCCAGCAAGCCACTTGCGCCGAACCGGCCCAGACGAGGACGAGCGGCACCCGCAACGGGAGCCGGCCACCGCGCCGGAAGGCGAGCAGCAGCACCCCGACGACGGCGACGGCCACGAAGAGCGCGTTGACAGCCTCCAGCACGTGGAAGTCGCTCGTACGCCCCGCCACGCGCCCTTCGTCGAGCCCGGCCGTCGACCCGGCCGCCCAGAGCAGATGGGCGAGGCCCGGCGCGAGGGCGACCAGGGCGGCGGCCACGACGGTGACCCGCAGCACGGCGGAGGCCTGAGTCCGGGCAAGGTCCCGCAGCCGGCCCTGCCAGAGGCGGCCCCAGCGCTCCCGGGCGTACAGCGCGAAAAGGGTGCCCAGCGCGATTCCCTGGACGATGAAGCCGCCGTAGACGACGCCGAAGACCCACGGGTCGAGGAAGGGATCACCGCCGCCCCCGCCGGACGTCTGCCCCCCGTCGCCTCCGAGGAGCCGGACGGCCATCTGCAGCGGGTAGGCCGTCATGATCGGCAGCAGCAGACCGCTCGCCACCCACATCGGCAGGACCAGCAGCCAGGCAGGCACCCGCAGGCCCCAGGTCCGGGTGAGCAGCAGGGCGAGGACGACGACGCAGGCGACCATCAGGACCGTGACCGCGTTGCCGACGACCAGCACGATGCCGCCGTCCAGCAGCGGGCTCCCGTCCGGGATACCGACCCGGCTGCCCGCCATCCAGGCCGCCTTGAGGCCGACGTAGGGCACGCAGGCCACGATGGCGAGCACCCGCGCCACCGCCCGGACCCGGCCGACGCGGTGCGGGTGCGGGGGTTCCGCCGGCGGTCGCCCGGGGCGCTGCGGGAGGGCGGGGGCCGGGGGCTGGGCGGGAGCCCGGTTCGCTGTCGTCATGACGACCACGCTCCCGCGCTGCCGCCGCCCGCACCTCCTGCCTGGCGACGATCCGCCTCCGCCGTACGGGGGAGACCCCGGGTCACAGCCTCCGCGTGGCGAGAGTGAGCCGGTCCCGGGCGTCCAGGAGGGCGTCCTTGACCGTCTGCTCGTGGCCGGGCGTGAGGCGGGCGACCGGCACCGAGCAGCTGATCGCGTCGCGGGCGGGCGTCCGGTAGGGGATCGCCACGCCGAAGCAGCGCAGGCCGAGGGTGTTCTCCTCGCGGTCCACCGCGTAGCCCTGTTCGCGGACCAGGCGCAGCTCCTCGATGAGCTTCTCGCGGTCGGTGGTGGTGTGTTCGGTCAGCGCGGGCAGCGTCTCGGGGAGCATCTTGCGGACCTGCTCGTCGCTGTGGGTGGCCAGCAGGGCCTTGCCGAGCGAGGTGGAGTGCGCGGGCAGCCGGCGGCCGACCCGGGTGAAGGGGCGCAGATAGTGCTGGGACTGCCGGGTGGCGAGGTACACCACGTTCGTCCCGTCGAGGCGGGCCAGGTGGATGGTCTCCGTGGTGTCGTCGGAGAGCCGGTCCAGGGTGGGCCGGGCGGCGGCCACGACCTCGTCGCCGTCGATGTAGGACGTGCCCACCAGCAGGGCCCGCACCCCGATCCCGTACCGCGTGCCCGTCGCGTCCGTCTCCACCCAGCCGAGCTCCACCAGGGTGCGCAGCAGCATGTAGAGGCTGGACTTGGGGTAGCCCACGGCCTCCTGGACGGCGGCGAGCGAGTGCATGCCGGGGCGCCCCGCGAAGTATTCGAGCAGCTCCACCGTTCGTACCGCGGACTTGACCTGTGCCCCACCGGACTCGGCGACCGACATCGCCCCACGCTCCTTCTCCGGCCTTCGGCTCTGTGCCCGAAAGCCCGCCACCATGGATTGCCAACACGGAAGGCCCGGAAATAGAGTCCGAGCACGTTCACGATCAGGAACTCTGTTCAGAATAGCGAACGCTGCCTGATGTGCGGCCCCGCGTGCGAGGGCCGCCCGAACCCGGAGGGAATCACGGTGAGTGCAGCACCAGTCTGGAGTGTCGACCCCCGAAGCGGGAACCCGCGCGAGCAGGTTGCGGTGGAGGCTACCGCCGAGGAGGTCGACCGGGTGGTCCGGGCGGCCCACTCCGTACGCGACGCCCTGTCCGACCGCACGGCACGCGCCGCGTTCCTGCGCGCCGCGGCGGAGCTGCTGGAGGAGTCCGGCGAGCACATCATCGAGGCCGCCGACGCGGAGACCGCCCTCGGCCCGGCCCGGCTCAGCGGCGAACTAGCGCGCACCGCGGCCCAGTTGCGGGCTTTCGCGGAGGTCGTCGACGAGGGCGCCTACCTCGACATCCACATCGACCACGAGGACGGCTCCCGCACCCCGCCCTGGCCCGACCTGCGCCGCTGGAAGATCCCGCTCGGGGTCGTCGCCGTCTACGCGGCCAGCAACTTCCCGCTCGCCTTCTCCGTCCCCGGCGGCGACACCGCCAGCGCCCTGGCGGCGGGCTGCCCGGTCGTCGTCAAGGCCCACCCGGGCCACCCGGCCACCTCCGAACTCTGCGCCTCGGTGCTCCGCCGTGCCGCCGCCCGCGCCGGCCTGCCCGAGGACGTGGTGACCCTGGTCCACGGCTTCGACGCGGGCGTCGAGCTGGTACGCCACCCGCTGGTGAGCGCTGCGGGCTTCACCGGCTCGGTGCGCGGCGGACGCGCCCTGTTCGACGCGGCGGCAGCCCGCCCCGCCCCCATCCCCTTCCACGGCGAACTCGGCTCGCTCAACCCGGTCGTCGTCACCGAGGCGGCCGCCGCCGAGCGTTCCGCGGAGATCGGCGCCGGGCTCGGCGCCTCGATGACCCTGGGTGCCGGCCAGTTCTGCACCAAGCCCGGCTTCGTCCTCGCCCCGGCCGGCGACACGGGCGACCGGCTGCTCAAGGCCCTCACCGAGACGGTCAGCTCCGCCGGCTCCGGTGTGATGCTGGACCACCGGATGCGGGACGCCTTCCTCGCCGGTGTACGCGAACGGGCCGGACTCCCGGACGTCGAGGCCCCCGTCACCCCCGGCGCGGGCAGCGAGCACACCGTCTCCGCCGGATTCCTGACCGTACCGGCCGCCCTCCTGACCGCCGAGGGCCCGCACGACGCGCTCCTGGAGGAGTGCTTCGGCCCGGTCACCGTGATCGCGCGCTACGACTCCGAGGAGGAGGTCGCCGCCGTCCTCGCCCGACTCCCCGGCAACCTCACCGCCACCCTCCAGACCGCGACCGCGGGCGACGACCCGGAGGCGGTCGGCCTCCTCGCCGCCCTCACCCCGCTCGCCGGCCGCATCCTGGTCAACGGCTGGCCCACCGGCGTCGCCGTCGCCCCGGCCCAGCACCACGGCGGGCCCTACCCGGCCGCCACCTCCCCCTCCACCTCGGTCGGCGCCACGGCCATCGAGCGCTGGCTGCGCCCGGTGACGTACCAGAGCATCCCCGACCCCCTCCTCCCGCCGGAGCTGCGCGAGGCCAACCCCCTGTCCCTGCCCCGCCGCGTGGACGGCCGCCGCACATGAGCCTGCACCTGGACGGGTTTCCTTTCGCCCTGGACGCCTTCGGCCCCGACGGCCGCTGGACCCACGCCGACGGCATCCTGACCGGCCGGGCCGGACCCGGCCAGGACCTCTTCGTACCGCCGTCCGGTGAAGCCCTGGATCCGGCGACCGACGCGCCACGCCTGCTCGGCGCGGTGGGGGACGGCGACTTCCGGCTGCTCGCCCGGGTACGCCCCGGCCTGGTCGCGGCGGGCGACGCCGGAGCCCTCCACCTCCATGTCGGGGACCGTGACTGGGCCAAACTCTGCCTGGAGCACTCCTCGGGCCTGGCGACCGTCTGCAGCGTCGTCACCCGAGGCCACTCCGACGACGCCAACGCCTTCGTGGTGGAGGAGGACGGCTACTGGCTCCGCCTCAGCCGCACCGGCAACGCCTACGCCTTCCACGCCTCCGCCGACGGCGAGACCTGGACCTTCGTCCGCGTCTTCACCCTGGGCACCGCCGAGCAGCGGGCGGCCGCCCGGGCCGGCTTCCTGGTGCAGTCGCCCACGGGGGAGGGGTGCGGCGCGGTCTTCGACCGGATCGTGTTCCTGGCCGGGGGAGTGGAGGACCCGCGGGACGGGCGGTGACGTACGCGGGCGGGGAATCACCTGGTCAGGTTCGGTGTTCGACCGAGTGGTCCGTCCGGCGGAGGTAAGTCTCCGCACCCCGTCCGCGACCCCCGCCACCCCTGGAGAGAAGAAGAGTCATGCGCGTCGAGATCTGGTCCGATATCGCTTGTCCCTGGTGCTACATCGGCAAGGCCCGCTTCGAGAAGGGCCTCGCCGAGTTCGCCCACCGGGACCAGGTCGAGGTCGTGCACCGCTCCTTCGAGCTGGATCCCGGGCGGGCCAAGGGCGAGAGGGAGCAGGTCATCGACATGCTGGCCGCCAAGTACGGACGGACCCGCGAGGAGGCCGCCGCCATGGAGGCCAACGTCGCCGCCAACGCGCAGGCCGAGGGGCTCGGTTACCGTACCGAGGGCCGGGACCACGGCAACACCTTCGACATCCACCGGCTGCTGCACCTGGCCAAGGCCCGCGGCCGCCAGGACGAGCTGCTGACCCTCGCCTACCGGGCCAACTTCGCCGAGGAGCGTTCCGTCTTCGACGACGACGTGCTGCTCGCCCTCGCCGTGGAGGCCGGGCTCGACGCCGACGACGCGCGTGCCGTGCTCGCCGACCCCGGGGCGTACGCCGACGAGGTCCGGGCCGATGAGCGCGAGGCGTCCGAGCTGGGCGCAAACGCGGTGCCGTTCTTCGTGCTCGACCGGCGGTACGGGATCTCCGGCGGCCAGCCCTCGGAGGTCTTCGTCCAGGCGCTGGAGCAGGCGTGGAAGGACCGTCCGGCCACCACGCTGACCACCGTCGGCGGCGCCGCGGCGGCCTGCGACACCGACGGGGCCTGCGAGGTCCCGAAGGGCTGAGGCCCGCCCAGTTATAAGGAATCCTTGGGTGCGCCCCGTGGGAACTGGTAATTGACTATGAGTCGCGGGGGCTCCAGGCTGGACGTATGACGATCTCTCCGCTCAGTCAGGTGGCCGCCGCCGAGTTCGCGCCTGAGGTGACGTACCTCAACACCTCCAGCTGGGGGCTGCTGCCCCGCCGCACCATCGCCGCCGTCAAAGCCCTCGCCGACGAGAACGCCGCCGGCCGCCGGATCGGCGCGGGCAGCTTCGACGCGGTGGAGGCGGCCCGGGTCGGCTTCGCCCGGCTGGCCGGGGTCAGGCCGGAGCGGGTCGCCACCGGCAGCTCGGTCACCGTCCATGTCGGGCTGATCGCCGCCTCGCTCCCGGCGGGCGCCGAAGTCCTGGCGCCCGAGGGGGAGTTCACCTCCGTCGTCAGCCCGTTCGCGCTCCGCGGCGACCTGCGCGTGCGGTACGTCCCGCTCACGGACCTCGCCGGCGCCGTACGGCCCACCACCGCGCTCGTCGCCTTCTCCTCGGTCCAGTCGGCCGACGGCCGGGTCGCCGACCTCGCCGCCGTCCGCGCGGCCGCCGCCGTCCACGGGGCCCGGACGCTGCTGGACGCCACCCAGTCGGCGGGCTGGTCCCCGCTGGACGCCGGGGCGTACGACTACACCGTCACCGGCGGCTTCAAGTTCCTGCTCTGCCCCCGGGGTACGTCGTTCCTCACCGTGACCGAGGAGGCGCAGGCCACCCTGCCGCCGCTCTTCGCGGGCTGGGTCGCCGCCGGTGCGCCCTGGACGAGCAACTACGGCCCGCTGGAGCGGGTCGCCCCCGGCGCCCGGGGGTTCGACGAGCCGCCCGCCTTCCTCTCGTACCACGGGGCCGAGCACTCCCTCGCGCTGCTCGCCGAGATCGGCACCGACGCGCTGTACGCGCACGCCACCTCGCTGGCCGCCCGGCTGCGCGCGGGCCTGACGGAGCTGGGGCACGAGGTGGTGCCGGGGGAGTCGGCGATCGTCTCCGTGCCCGGGCTCGACAGCCGCCAGGACGAGCTCACGCGGGCCGGGATCGCGGTCTCGGCGCCGGCCGGGAACCTGCGGATCTCCTGCCATCTCTACAACACGGAGGCGGATGTGGACCGGGTGCTGGACGTGCTGGGCTGAGACTGCCCTCAGCCACGTGTGGGAGAACCAGGTCCTGTTCGGCTACGACACCACGCTGCTGCCCGCCGCCCGCTGGTTCTCCCACCGCCGAGGGGGGTTCTACCGGGGCTCCCCGTTCCACCGCCACGCGGTGCGGCGCGGGTGGTCCGGCAGTTCGGCGCGGCCGGTGGCCCAGAGCAGGACGGTCCACCGGTCGCCGCCCGCCGGGGCGTCGGGGAAGAGCCGGGCCAGCACCCGGTCGCAGAGGTCGGCGGGCGGCGCCCACTCCAGGCGCAGGCCCTCCGCGAGGTCATGGGTGTGCACCAGGGTCTCCACCACGCCCATCGCGGCGAAGCCCTCCGGGTCGGAGACCCCGAATCCGTGGTACGACCGCACCTCGGGCGGGGTGGTCCGCGCCATCGAGGCCAGCAGCGCCCCGCTCGCCTCCAGGGTCGCCAGCAGCCCGGTGGGTCCGGCCGCCCGGTCGGCGAGGACCGCGTTGGCCGGGCCGCCCGGCCGATCCGCTGTCCACCGGTAGGGCACCTCGCCGTCCAGCGGGGGCGTACGCGGGCCCAGCTGGACGGCGTACGCGAAAAGGTCGTCGCTCAGGTGCTCCACCGTCTCCCAGCAGGTCCATTCCAGTGTCCCGGCCGGTTTGTCCCAGCCCTCCGCCGGGGCTCCGGCCAGCGTGTCCACCGCGAGCCGGACAGCGGTCGTCACATCGTCGGCGGTCACCGGCAGCCGGGTCCCGCTCAGCGCGGCCCGCTCGGCGGCGGAGCACTCCACGCAGAACTCGTTGCCCTCGGGGTCCGCCAGCGTCGCCCACCCCCGCCCGTTCGGTTCGCGATGGTCGCCCACCAGGGTGGCGCCGAGCGCGAGGAGCCGCTCGACCTCCTCGTCCCGGGTGCGGTCCTGAGGCTGGACGTCGAGGTGGACCCGGTTCTTGACGGTCTTCGTGTCGGGCCCCTGGACGAAGAGGATTGCCGCGCCCGGGGTTTCGAGCAGGGCCTCCGGATCGCCGGGGAAGTCGTCGGCGGCGAGCGGGGCGCCGAGCACCTGGGACCAGAAGCTGCCGAGCGCGTAGGCGTCGGAGCAGTCGACGGTGATGTGCCGTACGTGAGAAGTCATGGCCGCCACCCTGGCCGGTGGCCGGTGGCGGGGTCCAGCGAGTTACGCGCCAAGGGCCCGGGATGGCGTACTGTCCCGGGCCCCGCGGTGCCTTCTGGAGGTGCTACTTCACCGGGGTGAAGTCCCGCGCCCCGATGAACTCGGGGCGGCGGATCGGCGCCGCGAACGGCTCCTGAGCCTCGTTCTCCACGCTGTTGAAGACGATGAAGACGTTGGAGCGCGCGTACGGGGTGATGTTGTCACCCGAGCCGTGCATGGCGTTGCAGTCGAACCAGGTCGCCGAACCGGCCTTGCCCGTGAAGAGCCTGATGCCGTGGCGGTCTGCCATCTTCGTCAGCGCCTCGTCGGACGGGGTGCCGGCGTCCTGCATCTGTAGCGACTTCTTGTAGTTGTCCTTCGGCGTCTCGCCCGCACAGCCGAGGAACGACTTGTGCGAACCGGGCATGATCATCAGCCCGCCGTTGGTGTCGAAGTTCTCGGTGAGCGCGATCGACACGGAGACGGTCCGCATGTTCGGCAGACCGTCCTCGGCGTGCCACGTCTCGAAGTCCGAGTGCCAGTAGAAGCCCGAGGCGCCGAAACCCGGCTTCACATTGATACGGGACTGGTGGACGTACACGTCCGAGCCCAGGATCTGGCGGGCGCGGCCCACCACCCGCTCGTCGCGGACCAGCCCGGCGAAGACCTCGCTGATCTTGTGCACCTCGAAGACGGACCGTACGTTCTGCGACTGCTTCTCCACGATGGAGCGCTCGTCGGCCCGGATCCGCGGGTCGGCGACCAGCCGGTCCAGCTCGGCCCGGTAGACGGCGACCTCGTCGGGGGTGATGAGCTGGTCGACGGTGAGGAAGCCGTCGTGCTCGTATCCCTGGAGATCCTTGGCGGCGATCGGGCCCGGTGCGCCCGGCGCGGACCAGATGACCGGGTCCTGGCGGGGAGTGGTCATCTCGGCGGCGCCGCGCGAGGGGTACAGATCGGCGCGTACTTCGGTGGTCATACGGTTCAGGCCTCCTCGGTCAGCAGTGGGTAGACACCGTTCTCGTCATGGTCCTCCCGTCCGGTGACGGGCGGGTTGAAGACGCACACGCAGCGGAAGTCGGTCTTGGGCCGCAGGGTGTGCCGCTCATGCCCGTCCAGCAGGTACATCGTGCCGGGGGAGATCCAGTGGGTCTCGCCGGTCTCGTCGTTGGTGAGCTCGGCCTCGCCCTCGGTGCACAGGACCGCCTCGATGTGGTTCGCGTACCACATGGAGGTCTCGGTGCCCGCGTAGAGCACGGTCTCGTGGAGCGAGAAGCCCACCTTCTCCTTGGCGAGCACGATGCGCTTGCTCTCCCAGGTGCCGGACGCGGCCTTCACATGCCGGTCGGTGTTCTCGATGTCCTTGAACGATCGGACGATCACGGTGAGCAGTGCCTTTCTCTTGAATGCCGCCCCGGGCCTGCGAGGCCCGGGGCTTTACTTCCCGCCTGCCCCGGACTCGCCGGGTCAGGCCGTCTCGCGGATGCAGCGGGCCAGCGTGCGCAGGCCCTCGTCCAGCTCGTCGGGGGTGACGGTCAGCGGCGGCAGCAGCTTGACGACCTCGCTCTGCGGGCCGGAGGTCTCCAGCAGGAGCCCCAGCTCGAAGGCGCGGGCGCAGACCGCGGAGGCGCGCGCCGGGTCCTGGAACTCCATGCCCCAGACCAGACCGCGGCCGCGGAACTGCGCGGTCGGCTCCTCGGCGCAGATGGCCAGCAGCGCCTGCTCGACCTGCTCGCCGCGGGCCAGGGTCTGCTTCTCCATCTGACCGTCGGCCCAGTACGCCTGCAGCGCGGCGGCGGCCGTCACGAAGGCCGGGTTGTTGCCGCGGAAGGTGCCGTTGTGCTCGCCCGGCTCCCAGATGTCCAG